>CACYEW010000170.1 GCA_902773455.1 uncultured Ruminococcus sp. | reverse complement strand
TCACTATTCACTATTCACTATTCACTCTTACCTCGCGTCAACCCGTCGCGCCCCAAAGAGAGTTTAACGACTTTGGGAGGGGTTAAGGGGGTTTGGGGGTTGTAAGGGTGGGCGACCCCCAAGATAAAAAGAAGTCGCGATAGCGACACCTTAGCCCGGCGCAAGCGACTTTGATCGCGGCGGCGTTTTTTACGCTTGATTTAAAAACAAAAAGAGTCCCTTCCGGAATCACGCCGTACAGGGACACTTATGCGTCAGTCTTCAACTTTGACTATCTGTTTGCCGTCGTATGTGCCGCAGGCTCTGCATACTCTGTGGCTGAGATTGTATTCTCCGCACTTCGGGCATTTGGTCATGCCGGGCATATCGAGCTTCCATACGTTGGAACGTCTTCTGTCGCGTCTTGCTTTGCTGACTTTTCTCTTCGGTACTGCCATTTATCCGCACCTCCTTGCAATGCTTCTTAGTCTTCGGCGGCGTGCTCACAGCCGCCATCGTTGAGATCATGCCCGCATACGGGGCAAAGTCCTTTGCAATCCGGTCTGCAAAGCGGCTTTGAGGGTACAGCCATCGAAAGCTCCTCAAGCACCGTTTCTTCCGGATCGATCTTACGGTCGGTATATACGATCACGTCGTCTTCTTCTCCGTCCGCTTCGTTTGCGGACAGCACGCGTTCTATCTTACATATAACGGCGCCTTCGGTCTCTTTGAGACAGCGGCAGCACTGTGATCTGTAAGGCAGTTTCGCGGTGATCTCGAGCTGCATATACGCTGACATATCGTATATCCTTCCCGTGATCTCAACTTCGCCGCTTATATCTATGCCGAGCCCGTCGAAATACCGTTCGTACGCTTCGCCCGATACCGCTTCTTTATAATCAAGCGGAAGCTCTTTGACTTCACCGCTGAATAACGGAGTCAGATCGATTATCATACAAACTCTCCCGTGTTCGCTTTGAACTTATGCGGCGGAAAATACCGTACAGATTATTATAAATGCAAGTTTCCGCGTTGTCAATAGGAAACAAAAGATTATTGTTAAGAAATTGTAAATATTTTCACACGGATAACAGTTCGCGCAGTTTTTCATATATCTTTTTCTCGCTTCTCGATACCTTGACCTGGGAAAGCCCGAGCTCGTCCGCGGTCTCCTGCTGAGAGTAATCGCGAAAATACCGCAGATAGATTATCCTTCGCTCGACCGGGTCGAGCTTTTTTACAGCCTCGCGTAAAGACAGCAGCTCGCACAGATCGCCTATATCGTCGCTGTCGGAGGCGAGCGTGCCTTCGAGCGTGACGGAATCGTCGTCGCCCACCGACTCCGACAGCGAGTGCATCGGATACGACGCTTCGAGGGCGTCGTTCAGCTCCTCTTCGGTACATCCGCACAGTCCGGCAAGCTCCGACACCTTCGGTTCTCTGCCGTGCTCCGAGATGAATTTTTCTCTCTGTTTCATGGCGTTCTGCGCGGCGCGTTTCGTGACTCTGCCGATCTTTATTATGCCGTCGTCGCGTAAAAATCTTCTTATCTCGCCGATTATCAGAGGCACGGCGTACGTCGAAAAAACCGTGTTGAATTCCGCTTTATAGCTTTTCACGGCTTTTATCATTCCCATCGTTCCTATCTGTATCAGATCCTCGTACTCGGCTCCCCTGTCGGCAAATCTCGGCACTATGCTCCGGACGAGTCCCATATTGCCGGTTATCAGCTCCTCCATGGCGGCTTTGTCGCCTCCTTGCGCCGCCTTTATGAGCTCTGCGTTTTTCGAATAGTCGTATGACGCGTCGTTCGCCATATCGCGCACCGTCCTTATCTGAGGTATTTTTCCATAAACACCCTGGTACCGGCGCCGGGTTTCGAGCTGACCTTCATTTTATCCGAAAAGCTCTGCATTATCGCAAATCCCATGCCGCTTCGCTCGTTTTCTCTGTCGGTCGTATAAAGCGGCGTCATCGCGAGACCTATATCGGCTATGCCGCAGCCTTTGTCGGCGACGGTCAGCGTGACTTTTCTTCCGGCGTACAATTTAGCGTTTATGTAGATCTCGCCGGGCTTGTCCCTGTACGCGTGGACGACGCAGTTCGTCACCGCCTCCGACACGGCGCATCTTATATCGGCAAGCTCCGAGACGGTCGGATCGGCCGTCGAAACGAACCGGCTGACGCAGGCTCTCGCGAGAGCCTCGTTTTCCGGCACCGCGCTTATATAAAGCTTCATTTCGTTGATCGGTTTGTTTTTCATTTTTTTATTCCTTTCTTATGGCGACGGTCTTGTCGAGTCCGGCGAGCGAAAGTATCCTGACCGCCCTCTCGTCGGCTCCGATCAGCGCGAAGCCTTTGCCGCAGTTTCCGCACACGGAATATCTGCCCATTATGAGCCCCAGCCCCGAGCTGTCCATAAACGAAACGCCCGAAAGATCGAGCAAAAGCTCCTTCGGCATTCTTTTGTAAAACTCCGCGTCTATACGTTCTCTCACCGATACGGCGAGGCAGTGATCGAGCTCGCCCGTAAGCGACGCGATAAGCGAGCCGTCTTTTTCTCTGAACGTAACGCCGTTCATTCTTCTCTCTCCTTTCGCAAATAAAAAGCGGTATCACCGGTTACGATGATACCGCTTATGATGCGTGAAATTTGTCTTATTATGCGCTTGTATAAATTTATTTCAGTTTCTTAACGGCGTCTTCAATGCCCGTTAATTTTTCTTTGTACGAAGCGAGCTTCCTGCGTTCGGCTTCGACCACGGCGGCGGGAGCTTTCGACGTGAAGCCTTCGTTTCCGAGCTTCGCTTCGAGTCTCGCTATTTCGCCCTTTACCTTTTCGGCTTCTTTTCCGAGGCGTTCGAGCTCGGCTTTCGTATCCACGAGCTCGCCCATCGGGATATAGATGCGGCAGGCGGGCGTGATTATGCTGACCGCTCCTTCAGCGTCGAAGGAATCGCACACCGTCACCGACGAAGCGGAGGCGAGTTTGGTGAAGAATACCGCCGTTTGATCGTTGAACGCGGCTTTGTTTTCGGTCACGATATGGACCGCGGCTTTTTTCGACGGGGCGACGTTCATTTCGGCGCGTCTGTTTCTTATCGCGCGGATCGCCTCGATCACGGCGCTCATATGCTCCTCGTCACCGGCAAACGAAAGCGACGGATCGGCTTCGGGCCAGTTCGATATCATAATGCTGTCGCAATCGTGCGGCAAAGCCTGATAAAGCTCTTCCGTAACGAACGGCATGAACGGATGAAGCATTTTGAGTATGCCGGTCAGCACGTGAACGATGACCTTCTGCGCGGCTTCGCTGTCAGCTTTGTTATCCGAGAGCAGTCTCGGCTTGATAAGCTCGATATACCAGTCGCAGAAGATATCCCATACGAAATCGTAGAGCTTCGAAAGCGCCACGCCGATCTCGAATCTGTCGAGATTGCCGCTGACCTCCGAAACGAGCGTATTGTATTTCGAAAGCAGCCATTTATCCTCCACGTGCAGAGCGGAAACGTCGGGCAGAGCCGTATCTTCGGTCGAGAGGTTCATCAAAACGAATCTCGCGGCGTTCCAGATCTTGTTCGTAAAGTTTCTCGCCGATTCGATCTTCTCGTCGGAGAAGCGCATATCGTTGCCGGGTGAGTTGCCCGTCGCAAGCGCGAAACGGAGCGCGTCGGCGCCGTATTTGTCGATTATCACCATCGGGTCTATGCCGTTTCCGAGGGATTTTGACATTTTTCTGCCCTGAGCGTCGCGCACGAGACCGTGGATGAACACGGTAGAGAACGGAGCTTCGCCGGTCTGTTCAAGCGACGAGAATATCATTCTCGACACCCAGAAGGAAATTATATCGTAGCCGGTCACGAGAACGTCGGTCGGGAAGAAGCGTTTGAGGTCTTCCGTATCGGCGGGCCATCCGAGCGTCGAAAACGGCCAGAGCGCCGAAGAAAACCACGTGTCGAGCACGTCCTCATCCTGCCTTACGGGAGCGCCGCATTTCGGGCAGACGGTTATATCTTCGCGCGATACGGTCATCTCGCCGCAGCGATCGCAGTAAAACGCCGGGATCCTGTGGCCCCACCAGAGCTGGCGGCTGATGCACCAGTCGTGCAGGTTTTCCATCCAGTTGATGTAGATCTTCGTAAAGCGTTCGGGAACGAATTTTATGCGTCCGTCTTTGACGGCGTCGATCGCCGGCTGTATCATCGGACCCATTTTCACGAACCACTGATCCGAGGTGAGCGGTTCGACGGTCGTGCCGCAGCGGTAGCATTTGCCGACGTTGTGCGTATGGGCTTCGATCTTTACGAGATATCCGCCTGCTTCGAGATCGGCGACTATCGCTTTTCTCGCTTCGTATCTGTCCATACCGGCGTATTTGCCGCCTTTGTCGTTTATCGTCGCGTCGTCCGCCATTATCCTGATCACTTCGAGGTCATGGCGCTGACCCACGAGAAAGTCGTTCGGGTCGTGAGCGGGCGTGATCTTCACGCAGCCGGTACCGAATTCTTTATCGACGTATTCGTCGGCGATCACGGGTATCTCTCTGCCCACGAGCGGCAATATAAGCGTTTTGCCGACGAGGTGCGTATATCTTTCGTCTTCGGGATTGACCGCGACGGCGGTGTCGCCGAGCATGGTCTCCGGTCTTGTGGTCGCTACGGTCACGTACTCGTCGCTGCCCTTCACCGGATATCTGATGTGCCAGAAATGACCCTCTTCTTCGGCGTATTCGACCTCCGCGTCGGAGAGCGCCGTCGTGCATTTCGGACACCAGTTGATTATGCGGTAGCCGCGGTAGATGAGGCCTTTTTCATAAAGGTTGTTGAAAACCTCTCTTACGGCTTTCGAGAGTCCCTCGTCCATCGTGAAACGCAGTCTGTCCCAGTCGCAGGAGGAACCGAGCGTTTCGAGCTGTTCGATTATGCGGGAGCCGTACTTGTTTTTCCACTCCCATACGCGGTCGAGGAATTTTTCACGTCCGAGATCGTAACGCGTGAGATGTTCGTTTTTGCGCAGATATTCTTCGACTTTGATCTGCGTGGCGATGCCTGCGTGATCCGTACCGGGTATCCACAGAGCCGCATAGCCTTTCATTCTTTTATAGCGGATCAGTATGTCCTGAAGCGTCTCGTCGAGGGCGTGACCCATGTGAAGCTGACCCGTTACGTTGGGGGGCGGTATCACTATCGTGAATGTCTCTTTTTCTCTGTTGTCCGAGGGTTTGAAATAGCCTTTCGCTCTCCACTCTTCATAAAGCCTTTTTTCCGACTGTTTCGGATCGTAGTTTTTCTGAAGTTCTTTCATTTTCTGTATTTCCTTTCATATTATCGCATAAATCAATTTGCCGGGCTGATGACGCGGCGCTTTTCTTCGCCGGCTGCTTGCGCGCACCGCGTAAGCGGCATATCGCGTCCGCAGGACATATCGCATCGCGAAGCGGCATATCGCGTCCGTCGGGACGTATCGCAAAAGGGCGATATACGGCTGACGCCGTGCGATATATTTGCTTTGCAAACGCGATATATTGCCTTGCGGCAATGCGATATGCGGCAAAGCCGCGTGAGCTGCGCTTTTAAAACAAAAATCCCGTCCTGTTCAGGACGGGTCTGACCGTGGTACCACCTGACTTCGCGCACAAAAAATGCGCCTCGTTGTTCCTTAACGCGGAAATACGTCGTCGCTTACTCGGTATCTTTCGGCGCCGCTGCTCCGGGATGACGCGGATACGGACCGACGGCGCGCTCCCAGCAGTACGCGCCTCTCTGCGGACGGTTTTTCGTATTCATTATTCCCATCGTGGCATTTGTATAAGTCAATATAACACGGCGGCGGCGTTTTGTCAAGGGTTTTTTCGATTTTAGCGGCGGTAATTGTAAATATTTTGTTAAATATACCGCGGACAGACGCAGCGGAGCGAAAATATTTCCGTGCGCATTATATTAAATTTATAATAACCTCTTGAAATTCAATAAAAAATACTGTATAATATAATGCAATATTTTATTGATCACGGAGGTCATTATGAAACAGGCGTTTCCCGTTTTTGAAGGCGTAGGTACGGCGATAATCACGCCGTTTCGAGGCGGCGCGGTCGATTACGACGCGTTCGGACTTATCATAGAAGAACAGATCGCGGCGGGCATCGACGCGCTCGTGGTATGCGGTACCACGGGCGAGGCTTCGACGCTTACCGACGAAGAACACAGAAGCGTTATCGAATACGCCGTAAAGGCGTCGAACGGGCGCGTGCCGATAGTTGCCGGCACCGGTTCGAACGACGTTGCTTACGCGATAGATCTTTCGCTTCACGCCTGCGAGGTCGGAGCGGACGCTCTGCTCCAGGTCACGCCTTATTATAACAAGGCTTCGCAGCTCGGTCTCGTCAAATACTTCTCGGCGATAGCCGACGAGGTGGACCGTCCCGTGATACTCTACAACGTGCCGTCGAGAACGGGCTGCGGCATCGGCATCGACGCGTATAAAGAGCTGGCGGATCATCCGAACATAGTCGCCACGAAAGAAGCCTGCGGCGACATATCCTTTATAGCGAAGCTCGCGGAGGCGGTCGAAGGCAGGATGGATATCTATTCCGGCAACGACGACCAGGTCGTGCCGATAATGAGTCTCGGCGCAAAGGGCGTCATATCCGTTTTGTCGAACGTTGCGCCGTCCGTAACGCTCCAGATGGCTCACGCGTGCCTCGAAGGCGATTTCGCTCTCGGCGCAAAGCTCCAGCTCGAATATCTGAAGCTCATAAACGCGCTTTTCATGACGGTCAACCCGATACCGGTAAAGCAGGCCATGGCTTATCTCGGCAAGTGCGCTTCCGAAATGAGACTGCCGCTTTGCGAAATGAACGAAAAAGACAGCGATAAGCTCTATAACGTGCTCGACGCGTACAGAGAACGCATCGAATAAGAGGCAAACCATGACGGATATTTTGCTTGTCGGCGCCTGCGGGCGCATGGGAGCCGCCGTTATCGGCGCGGCGAAAGGCGATTACAGGATAGCCGCGAAGGTCGACGCCGCGTCTGACGGAGACGGAGTTTACCGCGATATATACGAAGTGAAGGAAGAATGCGGCGTGATAGTCGACTTCTCTCATCACGAATACACGAAGACCGTGCTTTCGTACGCGTACGAAAAAGGTCTGCCCGCCGTCATAGCGACGACCGGGCATACGGACGAAGAACTCGAAATCATACGGAGCTTTTCCGAAAAGATACCCGTTTTCAAGTCCGGCAATATGTCTCTCGGCGTAAACGCCCTGTGCCGTCTTGCGAAAGAGGCGGCGGCGCTTTTACCGGATTTCGACGTCGAGATAATAGAAGCTCATCACGGAACGAAGCTCGACGCTCCGTCCGGAACGGCTCTGATGATAGCAAACGAAATAAAGGAAGTGCGCGACGCCGAAACCGTTTACGACAGGAGCAAAAGACGGCAGATCCGCCCGAAAAACGAGATAGGCGTATCAAGCATAAGGGGCGGCACGGTCACGGGCGAGCACGAGGTGATATTCCTCGGCAAAAGCGAGAGGCTTTCGATACGCCATTCCGCCGAAAACAGATCTCTCTTCGCCGAAGGGGCTTTGCGCGCGGCGGCGTATATGATCGGCAAGGAGCCGGGCATGTACGATATGAAGACTCTGCTCCGCGACTGCGTTAAAGAGGAGATAAAGTTATGATAAAATTCACTAAAATGCACGGCTGCGGCAACGATTACATATACGTCAACTGTCTTGACGGTATGGATTTCGATCCGTCAAAGCTTGCGATCGCGACGTCCGACCGTCATAAAGGCATAGGCTCGGACGGTCTCGTGTGTATCTGCAGATCGGACAAAACCGACGCTTTCATGAGGATGTGGAACGCCGACGGAAGCGAAGGCAGGATGTGCGGCAACGCCATACGCTGCGTAGGCAAGTATCTGTACGATCACGGTATCTGCAAAAAGGAAAATATCGAAATAGAAACGCTCTCGGGCATAAAGTATCTCAGAATGAAGATCGAAAACGGCGTCGCCGCCGCGGCGACGGTCGATATGGGCAGAGTCTCTTTCGACGGCTCCGACGTTCCGGCGAAATACGACGGCGAATGTATCGGCAAAACGGTGATGATCGCGGGCGGATTTCATAAAATAACGACGGTGAGCGTCGGCAGTCCGCATTGCGTGACGTTCGTCGACGATCCCGGCTCGCTCGATCTGCCGCAGATCGGGCCGAAATACGAAAACGACCCGTTTTTCCCCGACAGGGTAAATACCGAATTCGTGAAACAGGTCGGCGAAAACGAGCTTTACATGCGCGTATGGGAGCGCGGCTCCGGCGAGACGCTCGCCTGCGGCACGGGCGCCTGCGCGGCGGCTTCGGCGGCGGTGAAGCTCGGCCTGTGCGAGCCCGACACGGAGATAACGGTGCATCTGACCGGCGGCGACCTTTACATAAGATATACTGACGACGCCGTTTTCATGACCGGCGAAGCCGTAACGGTATTCGACGGAGAATATTTCGGAGACTGAAATGAAACTCAATCAATTCTATAACGACTTAAAGGACAGCTATCTTTTCCACACGGTAGCGGTCAGGACCGCGGAATACGCGGCGAAAAATCCCGGCAAGAAGATAATAAAGCTCGGCATCGGCGACGTTACCCTGCCTCTGCCCGCCGTATGTGTGAAAGCCATGAAAGCCGCCTGCGACGAACAGCTCACGAAAGAGGGCTTCGTCGGCTACGGTCCGTACGAGGGCTTTGAATTTCTGCGTAACGCGATATCCGCTTATTACGGATCGCGCGGCACGAAGATAAAAGCCTCCGAGATATTCGTTTCGGACGGGGCGAAGAGCGATATCGGCAACATTCTCGATCTTTTCGACCGCGATAACGCCGTTCTCGTGCCGGACCCGGTCTATCCGGTCTACGTCGACACGAACGTGATGTGCGGCAGAAAGATAATTTACGCGAACGGAAACGAGGATAACGGCTTTCTGCCGGCTCCGGATCCTTCGGTCAAAGCGGATCTCATATACATCTGCTCTCCGAACAATCCGACCGGCGCGGCGTACGACAAAAAAGGACTTGAAGCGTGGGTCAAATACGCGCTTGACGTCGGCGCTCTGATACTCTACGACGCGGCTTACGAGGCTTTTATAACAAAAGATCTGCCGAGATCGGTCTACGAGATCGACGGCGCGAGAGGATGCGCGATAGAATTCTGCAGCTTTTCGAAAAACGCCGGCTTTACGGGCGAGCGCTGCGCCTGGTGCGTACTGCCCGACGAGCTCGTTTTCGAAGGAAAAAAGCTTTCTTCGATGTGGCTCCGCCGCCAGTCGACGAGATACAACGGCGCCCCTTACGTAATCCAGCGCGGCGCCGCGGCGGCTCTTACGGAAGAAGGACTTTTACAGATAAAAAAGAATCTCGATTATTATAAAGAAAACGCGAAGATCATAGGCGGCTGCCTCGACCGGCTCGGCATATACTACACCGGCGGCGTGAATTCTCCGTATATCTGGCTCAAATGCCCGGACGGTCTCGGCTCGTGGGAGTTCTTCGATCTGCTCTTAGATAAATGTCAGGTCGTCGGCACGCCGGGCGAAGGCTTCGGCGAATGCGGAAAGGGCTTTTTCAGGCTCACCTCGTTCGGATCTCACGAAAACACGCTCGAAGCCGTCGGCAGGATTGAAGAGGCGTTCCGGTGAGCCGTATAACGGTCGTCGGCGCCGGTCTTGCGGGCTGCGAGGCGGCGTATCAGGCGGCGCGGCTCGGAGCCTCTGTGACTCTTTGCGAGATGAAGCCGCAGAAGTACTCTCCGGCTCACAGATCTCCGCTTTTTGCGGAGCTTGTCTGTTCAAACTCTCTGCGCGCGGCGGCGGTGACGAACGCGATAGGATTATTGAAAGAAGAATTGCGCCGTCTCGGTTCGCTCATAATGACCGCGGCGGACAAAAGCAGAGTCGAAGCCGGAGGAGCGCTCGCGGTCGACCGTGAGAAATTCTCTTCGTATATCACCGAAACGGTGAGAAACGATCCGAACATCACCGTAGCCGAGGGCGAGGTGACGGAGATACCGGACGGTATAACCGTCATAGCCACGGGTCCGCTCACCTCGGACGCTTTGTCGGAGGCGATAGGAAAGATCACCGGGCGGCAGTATCTGCACTTCTTCGACGCGGCGGCGCCGATAGTCTCGGCCGAGAGCATAAACAGAGACAGGGTCTTTCTTGCGAGCCGTTACGGCAAGGGCGAGGCGTCGTATATAAACTGCCCGTTTGACAAAGCGGAATACGAGACGTTTTATAACGCTCTGATCTCGGCGGAAAGAGCCGGGCTTCACGGCTTTGAAAAGGATCCGAAGGTCTTCGAAGGGTGTATGCCGGTCGAAGTGATGGCTTCGCGCGGGATCGACACGCTCAGATACGGCCCGATGAAGCCGGTCGGACTTACCGATCCGAAGACCGGAAGAGAGCCTTACGCGGCGGTACAGCTCCGCGCGGAAAACGAAGAAGGCACGATGTACAACATAGTCGGTTTTCAGACCAATCTGACGTTTCCCGAACAGAGGCGCGTATTCGGGCTGATACCGGGACTTGAAAACGCCGAATTCCTGCGTTACGGCGTAATGCACAGAAACACGTACATAAATTCGCCGGGTCTTTTGACCGAAACGTACGAAATGAGAGAAAGAAAAGGTCTGTTCTTCGCCGGGCAGATGACCGGGGTCGAGGGGTATATCGAATCGACCGGTTCCGGATTTATCGCCGGGCAGAACGCCGCGAGGCTTGCGCTCGGGCTTCCCCCTCTCGTGCTTCCGGATATAACGGTGCTCGGTTCAATGGCAAAATACGTAAGCTCGTCGCAGAGCGCGGATTTTCAGCCGATGAACGCGAATTTCGGCATAATAGCTCCGCCGTCAGCAAAAGTGCGCGGCGGCAAGAAAAAAAGATTTGAATACTACGCGGAAAGATCTCTTGAATATATTTCCGCGTCAGGAGAAGGTAATGACTGAATTACGGAAATTTTTCGGCAGAATAGGATACGAATTCAAAAACGAGGATCTCGCGCTCGAGGCGCTTACGCATTCGTCGTACGCAAACGAGGCGGCGGCGAGAGGCGCCGGCATGAAATGTAACGAGCGGCTCGAATTTTTCGGCGACTCGATACTCGGCATACTCTGCAGCGAATATCTTTTCAAAAACTACCCGGACATGCCCGAGGGCGGGCTGACGAAGACGAGAGCCTCCGTCGTATGCGAGGATACTCTCGCGGTGATGGCGGCGGAGATCGGGCTCGGTTCGATGCTCCGTCTCGGCCACGGAGAAGAACACAACGGCGGCAGATCCAACCCGTCGATAATCGCCGACGCCTTCGAAGCGCTTCTGGCGGCGATATACATAGACGGCGGCAGAGCCGCGGCGGAAGCGTTCCTTTACCCGCTTCTCATACCGCAGATAAAGAAGCACGCCGGCAAAACGACCGACTACAAATCGCTTTTACAGCAGTTCATACAGAAGGAACCGGGCGAGCGCGTCGAATACGAGCTGACGGGCGAAGAGGGACCGAGCCACAACAAAACGTTTTACGTCTGCGTAAAATATCAGAACAACGTCGTCGGCAGAGGATGCGGCAAAAGCAAGCGCTCTGCCGAGCAGGAGGCGGCGCACGACGCGCTGATACTCTTCGGAGAACTTAAGGATGAAGAAAGCGAAGCATAAGACCGTACCGGTGTTCATACCGCATTACGGATGCCCTCACAAGTGCGTTTTCTGCGATCAGGTCAAGATAACCGGTATGAGCTTCAAAGAGCAGAACGCGAAAAATACGATCGATTATTATCTTGCCCATATGTCCGGCAAGGCGGACGAGATAGCCTTTTTCGGCGGCTCGTTCACGGGCATCGACCGCGATCTGATGATCAGTCTGCTCAAACTCGGGCGGTCGTATATCGAATCCGGCGCCGTATCGGCGATGCGGTGCTCCACTCGCCCCGACTTTATCGACGGCGAGATACTCGGAATACTCAAAGAATACGGTCTTGAAACGGTCGAGCTCGGCGTACAGTCGACCGACGACGAAGTTTTACGGCTCTGCCGGAGAGGTCATACGGCGAAGCAGAGCCTCGACGCGATGAAGCTTTTGAAAGAAAACGGCTTTACCGCGGTAGGTCAGATGATGACCGGTCTGCCCGGCGCGACGCCGGAATCCGAGATAAAGACCGCGCTCGATATCTGTGAATACGCCGACGCGGCGAGGATATATCCGATCGTCGTTTTCAAGCACACCGAGCTTTGCGAAATGGTATACCGCGGCGAATATAAGCTTATCGACGAAGACGAGCTGATCGCCCGCACCGCCGACGTGAAAGAGGTTTTCGTGTCGCGCGGCGTGCCGACCATACGCATAGGTCTGCAGTCGCAAACGTCGCTTCACGGAGACAGTCTCGTTTACGCCGCCCGATACGACGACGCGATCGGAGAAAAATGCGAATCGCTCATTTATTACCGCAGGATAAGACCTCTGCTCGAAGGGCTTTCGGGCGCGGTCACCGTAAGAGTGCCGGAGGGCGATATATCGAAAGCCGTCGGTCATAAAAAAGCAAACAAAGAACGGCTGATCAAAGAAACCGCCGTTACCGATATAAAATTCATTGAAGGAGACCTTCCGCCCTACACGGCGGAGATCGTCGGTTAAAATGTACTTAAAGTCTATTGAATTGCAGGGTTTCAAGTCGTTTCCCGAAAAAACGACGCTCACGTTCAAAGAGGGTATAACGGTCATAATCGGACCGAACGGAAGCGGAAAATCCAATATCGCCGACGCGATGCGCTGGGTCCTCGGCGAAGGCTCGTCCCGAAACATCCGCGGTGCGAAAATGGAGGATATAATTTTCGGCGGAAGCGAGACGAGAAAGCCGAGCAGCTTCGCCCAGGTATCTCTTACTCTCGACAACTCGTCGGGCGAACGCATACCGATCGATTACGACGAGGTGACGGTGACGCGCCGCTATTTCCGCGGCGGCGACAGCGAATACGCGATCAACGGCAAAAGCTGCCGTCTGAAAGACATAAACGCGCTGTTCATGAACACCGGTATCGGCAAAGGCGGCTACTCCGTCATAGGTCAGGGCAAGATAGCCGATATAGTATCGCAGAAAAGCGAAGACAGACGCGCCGTTTTCGAAGAGGCGGCGGGTATATCCAAATACAAATTCTCCAAAAACGAAGCGCAGAAAAAACTCGCCGTAACGAGAGAAAACCTCACGCGGTTAAACGACATCAACGCGGAGCTTGCCTCGCGCATCGGTCCGCTCGAACGCGAGTCCGAAAAGGCGAAGCGCTATATGGATATTTATGAAGAGAAGCGCCGTCTCGACGTGGCTCTGTGGCTTTACGACATGTCGGAGCTGACGGAACGCATCGCGTCTCTTCGCGGCACGTACGAGATCTACGCGAACGAACTCGAAGCGACGGAGGCGGAGGCTGAAAGGCTGACGGCGCAGACGGGCGAATGCTTCGATCTTTTGCAGAATATCAAGCACGAGACCGAAAAATGCAACACCGAGCTTTCAAATACGCAGAACGAACGCGCCGAAGCCTCGAACAAAGCGGCTTTCGCCACGGCTGAAGCCTCCCATCTGCGCGAAAAGATAACGGAACTGCACACGAGAGCCGAAACGGTCGCCGAGCAGCTTTCGGAAGCGAAAAAACGCGCTCTCGAAAAAGAAAACGCGCTCATTTCCTGCAAAAACATACGTGCAAAACGCTCGGCGGAGCTCGACGAAAAAGAAAAGGCTTTCAAGTCGGTATGCGAAAAGATCGACTTTCTCGCCGATCAGATATCGCTCCTTTCCGAACAGATAAAAGATCTCGAAGCCGAGGAGATAGATCTCAGAATAAAGCTCACCGTGACGGATACCTCCGATAAAAACGACGCGGAGAAGAACGCCGGGCTTTCCGAACAGCTTCAGATACAGAGCGGCGTGATCGAAACGCTGACAAAAGAGCTTGACTCCGCGCTGAAGACGGAACAGGCGTATGAAGAGAAGCTCAAAGAAGCCGAAGAAAGATCGGAGCTTGCAAAGGAAAAGATCGGAAAACTCGAAGAAAAACTGCAAACGGCGAGATCGGAACGCGACGGCGCCGAGGTAGCGTATCAGGTGGCGGAGCGTAAAGCCGAAACGCTGAAACGCATGGAGGAGCTTTTCGAAGGCTATTCCCGCGCGACGCGTTTCGTTATGGACGAATACAAAAAGGGCGGCATACGCGGCAAGATCTACGCGCCCGTGTCGCAGATAATATCCGTTCCCGAAAAATACACCACGGCGATCGAATGCGCTCTCGGTTCGGCTTTGCAGAACGTAGTGGTCGAAGACGAGGCGGCGGCAAAAGCCGCGATGTACGCGCTGAAAGCCGCCGGAGCCGGACGGGCGACGTTTTTGCCCGTGGCGACGGTCAGGCCGGCGTATCTGTCCCAGAACGTGAACGAGCTCAAGGTATGCGCCGGATTTGAGGGCGTGGCTTCGGAGCTTGTGAAGTGCGAAGCGAAATTTACCGACATTCGCGACAGCCTGCTCGGCAGAACGGTCGTGTTCGACAATATCGACAACGCCGTTATCTGCGCGAGAAAATTCGGGTACAAGATCAGGATCGTCACTCTCGACGGTCAGCAGATCAACGCGGGCGGCTCTTTCACGGGCGGCTCCGGCGTGAGAGACAGCGGTATCCTTTCAAGATCGCGCGAGATCGAAGAGCAGAACAAACTCAAAGAAAAATACAAAAAGCAATCCGACGGGGCGGCAAAAACCATTGAAGCGTTATCCGCAGAGCTGGCGGAGCTGAAGGAGCAGAAGGATCGCTGCGACGCCGAGGAGGGCATACTCGCCGCGCTCGCTAACGAAGCGAAGGCGTCCGTAATGGTCGTCCGGGCGAAGCTCGACGAGGCAAATCTGCGGTTTGACGGCGTAAACGCCGAGATAAACGGCGTTGCGGAGCTTGCAGAGGCGCGCAGAAAAGAGCGCGAGGAAGACGAAAAGAAGCGCGCCGAGCTTTCGGAAAAGATCAAAGAAAGCAAAGACAGAGCAGCCGAGCTCGATTCGCTTATGGACGAAGCGTCGGAAGAACAGCAGAGGCTTCGCGCCGAGCTTGAAGCGGCGCGGATATCCGCCGCCGAAAACGAACGCGACCTCTCCGCCGCCGAAACGCTTTACGACGAGGCGAAAGCCGCCTGCGAGGAGCTTATCGCGGCGCAGAGCGATATCGCCGCGGCGATAAACCGCCAGAAGGCGCGCCTCGATGAAACGCAGACAAAGACCACCGCGGTCACGACCGACATAAGCGCTTACGACGAAAAGATAAAAGAGCTGACCGGCAGGATCGCGACCCTCTCCGCCGAGGCGGAAAAAGCCGAGGCGAAATATACGCAGTCCAGGCGCGACGAGATCGAGAAAAACGATAAAAAGCAGCAGCTCACCGAAAAGAAGATACAAGCCGAATCGAAGCTTGAAAACGCCGAAGCCGAGCGTGAAAAGCTCAAGGGCGTGCTTGAAGAAAACTACGGGCTTTCGTACGTCGAGGCGAAGGAAAAATTCGTTGAATACGCCTGCCCCGAGGTAAACGAACAGACGCGTCCGTCCCTTTACAAGCGGCAGACGGAGCTGAAAAACAAGCTCCGCGCCCTCGGAAGCGTGAACGTCAACGCGATCGAAGAATACGCCGAGGTCAAGAAACGCCACGACGAGCTTTCGGCAAACATAGAAGACCTCTCAAAATCCGAAGCGGAGCTGAACGAGATCTCCGAGAGGCTCGACCGCGAGATGAAGCAGAGCTTCGAGGCGGCGTTCGAGAGCATCAACGAGCATTTCGGGCAGGTCTTCAGACGTCTGTTCGGAGGCGGCACGGCGGAGCTCGTGCTTCGCGAGCCGGATAACGTTCTCGAATCGGGCATAGACATAAACGTCGCCCCTCCGGGAAAAATAATAAAGAGCCTTTCGCTTTTATCGGGCGGCGAGCAGTCGTTCGTCGCGATCGCGATATATCTCGCCCTGCTGGAAGTCAACCCGACTCCGTTCATAATGCTCGACGAGATAGAGGCGGCTCTCGACGACGTGAACGTCGACCGCTTCGCGCGTTACGTGCAGGAAACGCAGGACAGTACGCAGTTCATCCTCATAACGCACCGCCGCGGCACGATGGAGGTCGCCGAGAAGATGTACGGCATAACGATGCCGGTCAAGGGCATTTCGAAAGTGCTCTCGCTCGACATTTCGGAAATAGAACAGAAGATAGGCAAACTCGATTAAGGAGAATACGATGGGATTTTTCGAAAAACTCAAACAAGGTCTTTCAAAGACAAAAAACGCGCTCTTCGGCAGGATAAGAAACCTCTTCATTTCGATGCGCAAAGTCGACGAGGATATGCTCGACGAGCTTGAGGAGATACTGATAACCGCCGACGTCGGCGTTGAAACGACGGAAAAGATAATAGACTCGCTCAGATTCAAGATAAAAGAAAACCGTCTTACCGAAAGCGAAGACGTATATAACGCGCTGAAAGAGATAATCGCCTCGATGATAGACGACGGCGAACCGCTCGATCTTTCGACCAAACCTTCCGTCATACTCGTCATCGGCGTGAACGGCGTGGGCAAGACGACCTCGATCGCGAAGATCGCCTCGTATCTCAAAGGCGAGGGCAAAAAGGTCGTTCTGGCAGCCGCCGACACGTTCCGCGCCGCCGCGGCGGATCAGCTCGGCATCTGGGCGGAGCGGATCGGCGTTGATATGATACGCCACGACGAAGGCTCCGATCCGGCTTCGGTGGTTTTCGACGCGATCGCCGCCTCCAAAGCGAGAGGAGCGGACGTGCTGATAATCGACACCGCGGGAAGACTGCACAACAAAAAGAATCTTATGGACGAGCTTTCCAAGATCGACCGCGTTATAAGCCGCGAGCTTCCCTCCGCGGCGAGAGAGACTCTTCTCGTGCTCGACGCGACGACCGGTCAGAACGCCGTCATTCAGGCGAAGGAATTCTCCAACACCGCGAAGATCACGGGACTCGTTCTCACGAAGCTCGACGGTACCGCGAAAGGCGGCATAGTGATATCCGTCAAGGACGAGCTCGGTATACCCGTAAAATTCATCGGCGTGGGCGAAAAGAAAGACGATATGCAGCCCTTCGTCGCCGCCGATTTCATAGAGGCGCTGTTCGAATGAAGACCGTACTTGCGTCAAACAACAAAAGAAAACTCGCGGAGCTTCTTGCGATAATGAAAGAAGATCTGCCGGGTAACGAGCTGCTTCTTTTATCGGATATCGGATTTACGGGCGATATCGAGGAAAACGGCTCGACCTTTGAAGAGAATTCAAAGATAAAGGCGTCCGTACCCGCCTCGCTCGGATATATAGGCATAGCCGACGATTCGGGGCTCTGCGTGGACGCGCTCGGCGGAGCGCCCGGCGTTTATTCGGCAAGATACTCCGGCAAAGGCGACGAAGAAAACATCGACAGGCTGTTATACGAGCTTCGCGGCGTTCCGGATGAGAAGCGCACGGCGAGATTCGTCTGCGTGATGACCGCGGCGTTCCCCGACGGACGGATAATCAGGGCAAGAGGCGAGGCGGAGGGGCTGATACTTCGCGAAAGAAGAGGAGTGTCGGGCTTCGGCTACGATCCCGTGTTTTATTATCCGCCGCTTCACGCTTCGTTTGCCGAGATCGGCGCCGAAGAAAAAAACAGGATTTCGCACAGAGCGAAGGCGCTTGCCGCCTTCTGCCCGCTGCTTAAAAAGGAGCTTTTGAAATGCTGACCTCAAAACAGAGAGCATACCTTAAAAATCTCGCACAGAACGTACAGCCGATATTCCAGATCGGCAAAAACGAGATATCCGACAATATGATAAAGCAGATATCGGACGCGCTTACGGCGAGGGAGCTCGTAAAGATCTCCGTACTCGACAATTCTCAGTACACCGCAAGAGAAGCCGCGGACCGGATCGCCGAAGCCACTTCGTCCGACGTGGTGATAGTTATCGGAAACAGATTCGTGCTTTACCGTATGACGACCGATAAAAAAAGATACGAGAACAGGATAATACTGCCGTGAGCGACGAAATAATTCTCGGTTATATAAATAAAAACCTGTCAAAACAGCGTTACAGCCACTCGGTATCGGTCGCCGAAACGGCAAAAAAGATCGGCGAGGATCTCGGCCTGCCGGATCGGGACGTAAAAGAATTATATACGGCGGGGCTTTGCCACGACATAGCGAAGGAGCTGCCTAAGGACGAGCAGATAAAACTGATCGAAAAGCATCAGAAGCTTTCAAACGAAGATCTTATATGCAGATCGACTCTGCATCAGCTCGCCGGAGCGTATCTTGCAAGAGAGCTTTTCGGCATAAACGACCGCGTTTTCGGTATGATACGTTATCACTGCACGGGATCGCCCGATATGACGCTTTGCGAAAAGATAATCTTCATATCCGACTATATCGAACCTTTGCGCGAACATCACAGCTGCGTGCTTCTGCGGCGGTATTTCACCGAACGGCGGACCGATCTGCGTCTTATAGACGTAACCGCGGCGAAATGCTGCAAAAGGACGCTCGATCTGCTCGAGTCAAAAGGTCACCCGATACACCCGCTGACAATACAAACCTACGAAAAATTAAAAAACATTGCTTACAATTAACAGCCGCGTATGCGGAGAACGGAGAAAATTATGACAGACATCATCAAAACAAATCTGAGCGAAGCCGAACCGAAGCAGATCGCCGACAAGATAATCGAAGTGCTTGAAGACAAGCTCGCGGCGAACGTACAGCTTCTTGAGGTAGGCAAAAAAACGTCGGTTGCGGATTATTTCGTCATCTGCTCCGCAACTTCGGCCACGCAGGTCAAGGCTCTTGCAGACGAGGCGGAGGTCAAGCTGACCGAATGCGGCGTATCGCCCACTCGCGTGGACGGAGCCGCGGGCGGAGACTGGATAGTTCTCGACTTCAACACGGTGATACTCCACGTTTTCACGAAAACGGCGAGAGAATTTTATAAACTCGACAAGCTCTGGACAGACGCGTCAAAAGTAAAAGAAGGTGAATGAATTGAAATACGACTATAAAGCCATTGAACCGAAATGGCAGAAAATATGGGAAGACAAAGGCGTTTTCCACGCCGAGGATATTTCCGATAAACCGAAATTCTACGCGCTCGTCGAATTTCCGTACCCGTCGGGCGCCGGCATGCACGTAGGCCACATAAAGGCTTATTCCGGTCTTGACGTGGTGTGCCACAAGCGCCGCATGGAGGGCTATAACGTACTTTTCCCGATGGGCTTCGATTCGTTCGGTCTGCCTGCGGAAAACTATGCGATAAAGACGAACACTCATCCGCATATAATCACGACGAAGAACGTCGAGCATTTCAAGGATCAGATGAAGAAGATCGGCTTCGGCTTTGACTGGACCCGCGAGATATCCACTTCTCTGCCCGATTATTACAAGTGGACGCAGTGGATATTCCTCAAGATGTTCGAGCACGGACTCGTTTTCCGCGCAAAAACTCTCGTCAACTACTGCCCGCACTGCAAGGTCGTTTTGTCAAACGAGGATTCGCAGGGCGGCAAGTGCGACGTCTGCCACAGCGACGTCGT
>CACYEW010000169.1 GCA_902773455.1 uncultured Ruminococcus sp. | reverse complement strand
CGCCGAGAGCGGTAAGCGCGGATATGACGGGCGCGCAGAAGCGCGCAAAATCGAGCGCGCCGGCGTCGCCTTTTTCGGTAATGAAAGTATAATTAATATTTCCGAGATCGTGGAACACCGCTCCGCCGCCGGTAAGCCTGCGCACGACGGCGATGCCTTTTTCATCGACGAAATCGCGGTTTATCTCCGCGTACGCGTTCTGATTACGGCCTATTATTACCGACTTTTCGTTTTGCCAGAGCATGAAAACCGGCTCGCTTTCATTTAAGAGCAGATATTCTTCGCTCGCGAGATTGAAATAAGGATCGGTGCGGTCGTTTACATACAGTTTCATAATTTACACCGTGAGAGTATTTTTATATTATTATACTCCGGATTTGTGAATTTTTAAAGGGGGGATAAAAGAGTAAAGGAATTTTTAATTTAAGGTAAACAAATTTATTTTGTCTTGACAAACGCGGTTTTATGTGTTAAAATTAGTTTGCTAACAAAGTAATTGAAAGGAGTTACATCATGAGCATCTACGATTTCAAGGTACAGAAAAGAAAAGACGGCGAGCTGGACCTTGCCGAATTGAAGGGTAAAGTCCTTTTGATAGTCAACACGGCGACGGGCTGCGGCTTCACCCCGCAGTATGAGGGACTCGAAAAGCTTTACGAAAAATATCACGAGCAGGGCTTTGAGGTGCTCGACTTTCCGTGCAACCAGTTCGCGAACCAGGCGCCCGGCGACGACGAGGAAATACACGAATTCTGCACGCTGCGCTACAAAACGCAGTTCGATCAGCTTAAAAAGATCGACGTCAACGGCGAAAACGAATCTCCGCTTTACACCTATCTGAAGGAACAGGCTCCGGAGGAGGAAGTCGACGGCTTCAAAAACAAAGCGACGATGAAAATGGTGGCGGCGTTAAGCAAAACGACGAAAAAAACGGGCGACATCAGATGGAACTTCACCAAGTTCTTAGTCGACCGCGAAGGCAGGATCGTTAAAAGATACGCGCCGGTCTACGACGCGGACGTTATAGAAGCCGACCTGATAAAGCTGTTATGAGCGGAAGATACGATCCTCTTCTGCTGAAAAATCAGCTCTGCTTTCCGATCTATCTCTGCGCGAAAGAGATCGTGAACAGATACGCAGAGCCGCTTGCCGAAATCGATCTGACCTACACGCAATACCTTATAATGATGTATATGTGGGAGGCCGAGAGCGCGACCGCCAAGCAGATATCGGACGTACTGCTGCTCGATCAGAGCACTCTTACGCCGCTTTTACGCAAGCTTGAGGCGAAAGATTATATAAGCAGGCAGCGATCCGACGAAGACGGCAGATCTTCGGTAATAACGCTTACCGAAAAGGGATATAATCTTAAAGACTCCGCGCTGTGCGTGCCGGAGAAGATGAGATGCTGCATCGACATAAGTGAAGAAGAAGCGGTACAGCTTTATATGATCGTGCGGAAAATAATAAATAATATAAGAAAGGAAAAATGATCATGTTAATCAAAGTAACGGAAGATAATTTTGAAGAAGAAGTATTGAAGTCCGACAAAAGAGTCGTGGTTGATTTCAACGCGGACTGGTGCGGTCCGTGCAGGATGCTCGCTCCCGTCGTTGAACAGCTTTCGAACGAACATCCCGAGGTAAAATTCGCGTCGGTCAACGTAGACGATTGCGGCGAGATAGCGGCGGAATACGGCATCAATTCGATCCCCTGCCTTATCGCGTTTGAAAAAGGCGAAGAAATAAAAAGAAGTCTCGGTTTCAAGCCGAAGGCGGCTCTGCTCACGCTTCTTGTCTGATATGTACGATATAATAGTGATAGGCGCCGGTACCGCGGGCATGACTGCCGCCATATATGCGCGCCGCGCCGATAAAAGCGTGCTGATACTCGAATCGGGCGCCTACGGCGGACAGATAATAAATACTCCGGATATAGCGAATTATCCCGTTGAAGCGCATATTTCGGGCTTTGATTTCGCAACGAAGCTGTATGAACAGACCGTCGCGCTCGGCGCCGAATTCGCTTTTGAACGCGCCGAACGGATAGAGATAAGCGGCAATATAAAGACAGTTATAACGGCGGATAACGCGTATGAAGCGAAAGCGGTCATAATCGCGACCGGCTCGTCGAACAGAAAGCTCGGGCTCGGTAACGAAGAAAAACTCGTCGGCAGAGGCGTATCGTACTGCGCGACGTGCGACGGCATGTTTTTCAAGGGAAAGACCGTCGCCGTGGCGGGCGGCGGCAACACCGCCGTTGAAGACGCGCTGTATTTGTCGAATCTTGCAGAAAAAGTATATCTGATACACCGCCGCGAGGGTTTCAGAGCGGATAAATCGACGCTCGACAGACTGAGAAAACGCAAAAACGTCGAGTTTATGCTCAACCGCAACGTTACGAAGCTTATCGCCGACAAAAAACTGACGGCGATAGAGGTCACGGACAGAGACGGCGCCGTTACGACACTCGACGTCGACGGACTTTTCGTCGCTGTCGGCAGGATACCGGAAAACGAAAGCTTCGCTTCTCTGCTCGATCTCGATCAATCGGGATATGCGATCTCCGACGAAACGTGCAAAACGAAAACGCCGGGCGTTTTCGTCGCCGGAGACAACAGACAAAAGGAGCTCCGCCAGCTCGTCACCGCCGCCTCCGACGGCGCGATCGCCGCGAGCGAAGCGGTAAAGTATCTGAATACGTTATAAAGCAAAAGACTGTCTGATCTTCCTGATTTTCGGGGATCGGACAGCCTTTTTTTTCCCTTGTATTGCGGCTTTAGCCGCGCCGGCGGCGTCCCCCCACCGCCCGCCGGCTGATTTTAATTCATTGACAAGTAAAAATTTACAGAATAAAAAGGCTGTCCGATCTTTTAAATTTCAGTAAATCAGACAGTCTTTTGTTTGCATTACGATAAGTTTATTTGT
>CACYEW010000168.1 GCA_902773455.1 uncultured Ruminococcus sp. | reverse complement strand
GTTACCGATTCGAGAAAGCTCAACGAATCGACGCCGGAGGAGAACAAACGCATACCGTTTTCGAATATGATCTATCTCGGCGACGGGCTTACAGACGTGCCGTGCATGAAGCTCGTGAAATCGAGCGGCGGTCACAGCGTCGCGGTCTATCAGAAGGAAGGCGGCGAGGCTGAAAAACTGCTTCTGCAAGGCAGAGCCGGTTATATCGCGCCGGCGGATTTCAGAGAGGGAGAGAGACTCGATAAAACGATAAAGGCGATACTTGACGTTATAGCCGCCGGCAGCGTTACGACGTCGATATACGTAGAAGACAAGATGACGGCTGAAACACGTCTGTCGAAAAAGGAGGAGAACAAAACGTGAAAGTTTTGAAACTGACGGCTTTGATGCTCGTACTGTCGGCGCTGTTTACCGCCGTATGTCTTGCGTCGGAAGAGAGGATGACGGAAATGCCCGACTATGAGAATTACAAGAATATCGGAGGCAAAAATATGATAGCGTACTGCGACGGAAAAGCATACGCCTTCTACGGCCTCGGCAAATTCGATCTTGACAAGCCGTTTCATCACGGCGACAAACCCGACTATTCCGTATTCACGAAATATTACGGCTTCGATATCGAAAACATAAAAAAGAAGACGACCGAATTCTACGACGAGGCGACCGGTATAACTCTCTTTGTCAGACCAAGCGATAAACCGGACGAAGAGATCTGCAAGCTTTACGCCGCGCGCTTCGCTTTATACGAAGACGTGGTATACGGCTCGGAAAAATACGACTTTTCCGAGTTTGCGGGAACGGTGCCCGAGACTTACGTTTCGGCAAAGCCGGAAGACAGACTTGTCGGTCTCGCTTATTCGACGTGGATGTATAAAGGAGGCGGCGGCTTCAGCAACTGCTGGGAGACCCCGTATATAGGCAAATACACCTCGCTCGACAGCCCCGATACCTTAAGAGCTCACGCAGAGCTTATGTATGACGCCGGCGTGGATTTCATACTCGTCGACTGGTCGAACAACGTCGATTACGATTTTTACAATAAAAAGGATTACCGCAACGGCGTAAAGAGAAACGATTTCGAAACGATAGAATCGGCTACCACGCAGATATTCGAAAGCTGGTCGAAAATAGAGAATTCTCCGAATATCGCATTGTTTATCGGCTGTCCGGGCGATTCCGGAGCGGTGAAGGACGGCAGACTGCAGAAAAAAGCCGATCAGGTGTACCGCGAGTACCTCGAAAAAGAAGAATTCAGAAAAAAATATCAGATCTTTGACGGCAAGCCTCTGCTTCTCGTCTATCTCGGAACTCCCGCTTTCACCGGCGGCAGCAACCCCGCGAAGGTATGGAACGACGAGAGATTTACCGTCAGATTCGTGACCGGATATATCGGCGAGCAGGGACTTTTCAATCAGAAGACGCGCGC
Organism: uncultured Ruminococcus sp.; assembly: GCA_902773455.1. GTDB lineage: Bacteria > Bacillota > Clostridia > Oscillospirales > CAG-272 > UBA1248. The sequence continues at coordinate 3,370 of CACYEW010000168.1, read as the reverse complement.
CGGAAGATACCCGATCTGGAGCTGGGAAGAAAGAGGCAGGCAGGTCTACGCCGTGAACGGCAAAAACATTGAATGCATGACCGTACATTCCGCGTACAGATCGCAGGGCGAAGAGGGAGACGGAGACTATATTCCCGCCGCCGGCAGAGAATGGGGCATGACCTTCCTCAGATCGTGGGCAAGAGCAAAGACGTTCGGACCGCAGGTCGTACTTCTGACGACGTGGAACGAATATGCAAAAGGCGAGCAGCCTACTGCCGAGATAAATAAGGATATCGAACCGACAACCCAGAGCGGAACTCTGTATTACGACATCATGAAAGAGCAGATAAAGCTTTTCAAAAACGCCGGCGCGGAGCCTGTAACGGAGCAAACTGAAGCTGCGACCGAACCTCCGGCGGCAAACGTCACGGAAGCGCAGACGAAATCTGAACCGGAAACGGAAAAAGCGACCGAAAAAACGCCGGTATCTACCGAAAAAACGGCACAATCCGGCGATAACGGTATAAATATACCTCTTGTCATCGGCATAGCCGCGGCTGCCGCGGCGGTATCCGCGATCGCAACGCTGCTTGTGATCAGAAAACGCAGAAAAAATAAATGACTTAAAAATATATAACGGCTGAAAGGAGATCCAATAATGCCTACGTTCATAAACGAACCGTCACACACCTTTAACGAATACCTGCTTATTCCGGGTTATTCCTCTTCGGAGTGCATCCCCGCAAACGTGTCTCTTAAAACTCCGCTCGTAAAATATAAAAAAGGCGAACAGCCCCGTATCATGATGAACATCCCGATGGTATCGGCTATAATGCAGTCCGTCTCCGACGACAGAATGGCCGTGGCGCTCGCCACCGAAGGCGGCGTATCGTTCATCTACGGTTCGCAGACGGTCGAAAACGAAGCCGCGATGGTAAAACGCGCGAAAACGTACAAAGCCGGCTTCGTCATAAGCGACTCGAACCTCAAGCCGGACGCAACGCTTTCCGACGTTATCGAGCTTACTCACAGAACAGGTCACTCGACGATTGCGATCACCGACGACGGCACCTGCAACGGCGTACTGCTCGGTATAGTTACGGGCAGAGACTACCGCCCGAGCCGTATGTCGCCGGATCTTCAGGTGAAGGAATTCATGACTCCGCTTGAAAAACTTATCTGGGCGCCCGAAGGCACGACCCTCAAGGTCGCAAACGACATAATCTGGGATCACAAGGTCAACCAGCTCCCGATATTGAGCGAAGACGGCAGACTTCTTTATATGGTCTTCCGTAAAGACTACGATTCGCACAAGCAGAACCCGAACGAGCTGCTCGACGAAAACAAGCGTTACATAGTCGGCGCCGGCATCAACACGCGCGACTATAAAGAGAGAGTGCCCGCCCTCATCGAAGCGGGCGCGGACGTGCTTTGCATCGACTCGTCGGAGGGCTTTTCCGAATGGCAGAAGCTCACACTTGACTGGATCCGTGAAAACTACGGCGATTCCGTCAAGGTCGGCGCGGGCAACGTCGTCGACGCGGAAGGCTTCAGATTCTTAGCCGAATGCGGCGCCGATTTCGTAAAGGTCGGCATAGGCGGCGGCTCGATCTGTATAACGAGAGAAACGAAAGGCATAGGCAGAGGTCAGGCGACGGCTCTGATCGACGTCTGCCGCGAACGCGATAAATACTTCGAAGAAACGGGTATCTACGTTCCCGTATGCTCCGACGGCGGTATCGTTTTCGACCATCACATCACGCTCGCGCTTGCTATGGGCGCCGATTTCGTGATGCTCGGCAGATATTTCGCCCGTTTCGACGAAAGCCCTTCTCACAAGGTCAACCTCAACGGTACCTATTATAAAGAATACTGGGGCGAAGGCTCGGCAAGAGCGAGAAACTGGCAGAGATACGATTTAGGCGGAGACAAAAAGCTGTCTTTTGAAGAAGGCGTCGATTCCTACGTACCTTACGCCGGAAGCCTGAAAGACAACGTCGCGATGTCGCTTTCGAAGGTCAGATCGACCATGTGCAACTGCGGCGCGCTCACCATACCGGAGCTGCAGAAGAAAGCAAAGCTCACGCTCGTTTCCGCAACGAGCATAGTCGAAGGCGGCGCGCACGACGTGATTCAGAAAGAAAAAACCGCTCCGATCAAGTAATAAATAATATGAAAAAAATAATTATTGCGTTGCTGATATTCGTTTTTGCCGCCGCTTGCTTTGCGTGCGGCAAAAACGATCTTATACGTGTCGTCGGTGCAGATATCGATCTGTCCCGTGAAATTTCCGCAAACGCCGGCGAAGAGACAAAAGAAATAGTGATCGACAGCCTGACGTACAAATGCCGTCGCGTGCAGGAGATCAGATCGCCGTACTACGGATGCGACGCCGACGCCTACCGTTACGAAAACGAAAACGGCTATACCGTCGACTGCGCGTTGAACAAAAGCACGGGCAAGGTCGTATCGTACCGCTTCGCCCTTGCAAACGGGTACGAAACGCATTCGGGCGGCAAAACTTACGAAGACTGCAAAAAGGCGGCGCTTTCCGCGGCGCAAAGAGTATGCCCGGGCGGAGAATTCGTGTTTGACGAAGAAAAGTGTACGAAAGAACCGGAGCATACGTCCGATCGCGGAGACGTTTATACGTTTACGCTGATAAAAACGTACAGATCGAAAAAAACCGCCGTGACCGCGACCGTAGAGGTCAATACCGACGGCTGGGTCTGCTCGTGCGATACGTCGAACGATCCGATGTTTTCTTATCTTATCCACCCCGCGGTGCTTTTTCACAAGCCGGGAGAGGATGAAGCGGATCTGCGTAAAAAGGTGAGATCTCTTTACGGCAAAGACGCCGTTATAAAGAGCGTATCCGAACCGTGCTTTGCGGTATTGAGAGACGGCACGCTCGGAGTTTTTTACGGCGTAGAGCTTTCGGGTGCCGAAACCGAAAAAGTGACGTTGTTCAAGGCGCTGCAAAACATGGAGTAAGCTCCGAATTCGTCACCGGCAGATACCTTTATGTCGGAACTTCTGCGTCGTGACAAACTCGCAGAACAGATAGAAAAAATCAATAAAGGAATACAAGATTCCCATTGACGTACGCCGTTTTTTTTTTTTTTTTTTTACAGTTGATAAGCGCTTTTTGCTACTGAATTTTAGCGTCTAAGTAAGGAAGCAGACGAATGAAAAGAATAAGATTAATTGCCATAATAGTTTTGTCGTTTGTTTTTATTGGTGCAATGATAATGATTACCGGTGCAATAGCGAATGACAAAGAAAGAATGACTGTTAACGGTAAAGACACACTTGCTGAAGCTATAAGCAATGAGCATGATTGGACATGGGGAAGAATGAATGAAATAACTGAAAAAATACAGAACAC
>CACYEW010000167.1 GCA_902773455.1 uncultured Ruminococcus sp. | reverse complement strand
CCGAAAATCTTTCCTCCGCAAAGCATCCGAATACCGTAAAGAAAGACTCGTCGAAGCTGTCCTCAAACTCCGGAAGCTCGTAAAGATAGTATTTATCGGTCCCGTACGGTTTGTGCTTCTTGTTGAATTCGGATTCGGGAATGCAGAAATAAGTATAGTTCGAATCTTTGAGTCCTTCTGCCGTATAGTTATTGGGATCGTCCCAGGTGACATCGCACAGATACCATTTGCCGCCGATCATCACGGCGCACCAGCGGTGATTTTCGGTTTTCTCTCCGCTTCTGCCTATACCGTTCACTCCCGTTGCTCTTATTCCGACTTTATTGCACAGATATACGAACGCGTCGGCAAATCCGACGCAGACGCATCTTTTATCCACGAGCGCGCCGTAAGCGGAACGCGGATGCTTTGCGCCGAGATCGTACTCGACGTTATCGCAGAGCCAGTCGAATATTATCTTCTCCGCTTCGATATCGGTCGCGTTATCCGGTATAAGAGTGAGGACCGAATTCACGGCTGAATCGAATCTCGCTTTCGCCGCCGATTCTTCTCCGGCAAACGGCAAAGACGGCATGAACGCGTCTATCGCGTTTTCGTAACCGGAAGCGTTATACGAATCGCCGTAGAATATCGCCTCGGGGTGGTCGATCCTGAAAAGGGCGTATATCCTGCCCATATCCTTATAACCGATCCTCACGCCCGGCTTTGCCTCTTTGGCGCCGTTTTTCATCATTTTGACGAGGCTTTCGTACGCGGCGATATCGCGGTCGGTCTGAAGCGTTTTTTTCCAGAACTCCTCTGCGGCGTCCGTTTTTTTGTTTATATATACCGTTTTGCCGCCGTAAGAAGGCGTGTAGTCGTTGACGTAAGGCTCGTGCTTACTTTCGGTCGCTTTTTCGGTCTTTATTCCGGTCTGCTCCGCTTCCGTTTCAGGCTCGGTATACGGTATCTCCGCTGCGGTATCCGGGATATTCCCGGTCTGCTCCGTATCGGTTTCGAGCAGAAACGGGATAAGCACCTCTTCGACAAACGAACACGACGTCAAAAACGCAAAGCACAGTAAGAGGCATATCGCCGCCGTCAGTTTTTTCATTCGTCTTCTCCGTTCTCCTCAATATATTTCATCACGTTTTCCGTTATCTTTGCTATCTTTGCAAGCGTTTCTCTGCGGAAGCCGTCGTAATCATCCGGATGCTTCGAGCCGTGTGCGCTTATATGACCCTTTTCGTAGTCGCACGATATCTGGAAATATTCTCCGCCCTGTTCGTACGCGGTGTAATCGTACCATTTAAGGATATCGTACTTTTTTGCGATACCGTCAAGATCCTTCATCATAATCATTTCATCCGGCACGGTGCGGCAATAATTATACTCGCCCTCCGGCAGAAATTCGCCGCTGTACGATTTGATCCGCACCTCAAAATTGCTCTGCCTCACGCCGCCGACGGACAACAGCGCGAAATAGCTGTCGTCGCCGAAGCCGCCGTTGCGTGAAATGTTTATCATTATCATTTTAAGCTCGCCCGAAACGCCCTCTGCGGCGAGCTCGAGCCTTCTTTTTTCAAGCATTTTGCCCTCTTCGGCTTTGAACAGCTCGTTCATATCTTTTTCGAAATCGCCGTAACCGTGGGGAAAGGCGTTCGATCCGTCCGCGGAGACGGTCCTGCCGTCCTTGAATCTGACTTGAAGACCGAAGCCGTCGCCGTCAAGAACGTGGCGGTTATACTTGTCAAACCCGTTCCAGCGTACTATTCTGTGTTTTCTGCATAATTCGTTCAAAGCGGCGGCGAACCCCGGGGAGGCTTCGCCGGTCATCTCGCCGTAGTCGCTTTTTATCATCATATCGAGAGTAAGCGTCACCCTGCCGCCGTCAACGGCAGCGGTACGCGTATACGAATCGCCGCCTATGGAGCCTCTGTACGAATAACTGAAATATGCGACGCCGCTTTCGTTATCTTTCGCTTTGTCGCCTTCTCCGTCCGTTCCCTCCGGCTCAAGACCGCTCAGCCTTTTGAAAAGTGATGAGAAAAGTGTTGACATATCGGTACCTCCCTTTTTTTTCATTATACCATAAACAAACGCCGATGTAAAGAATATATTTTCAAAAACGGTAAAAACTATTGATTTTTGCGCCGATTTACGTTATAATATAAAAAAGAAAGGCGGTACTGATATGGAACTCGATAAAAACGATATTTACGAAGGCAAAAAATTTATAGCCGGAGTATGGGAAGCCGATTACGTCGTAAACTTTTTCTCGAACGATCTGGCGCACATACCCGCAAACGAATTCAAATCCGACGACGGATCGGATCTCACCGCGCTGAAATTCGTTTTCGGCGCCGACGGATCGGTCGAAATGCAGGGCGGCAAAAACGGAAGAACGGAATCAGGCAAATGGGAACAGACGTCTTATTCAGAATACCGCTGCGAATTTGAGATGCTCGGTACGCTTGAAGACAGCTTTTTCAAAGAGAATGCGGAGACTTTCAGCGTTATTGACGGCGATCTTGTTTTCGCGATCGGTTTTCTTTCGATAGCGCTGAAAAAGATCGAAGATTTCGACGTCGGTCCGAGCGAGGCCGACAAGCTCACAAACGCGCCGGACGACGGTATGACGGGGATCGAAGGTATGTATGAGGTCGTGAAAATGATCACCATGGTCGGAGACGATTTCGGTTTCTTTACGCGCGGCGAGGTCGAGGCGGATATAAAAAAGCGCATAGAAGCGGGAACGTGCGACGAGCATGAAGCGGAGGAATCGCTGAGCTTTTTCAACGCGATGATCGAATTCACAGAGGACCGCAAGGTCATATCGTGGATGAAAATGCCAGACGGCATATCCGAAGAAGAAATCAAAGAAGCGCTTGAAGAGGGTGAGATAAAGGGAGTCAGAGACGGATATTTTTATTCGGACGTGTCGGGCTACAAATCCGTTGACGGTAAGTTCTACTATGATTCCGGCAGCGAAAGCGAGTTCTTCGGCGTAAAACAGTCTGCGTGGCTCGAGCTTACTTACGATGAAGACGGTCTGCTCAATTTCACGGGAATGATGAAACTGAAAAGGATCTGAGCCGGCGAGATGAAGCATTTTATCAGACTGTCCGCGCTTGCTGTCGCGGCACTTCTTGCCGCTCTTCTCTGCACCGTTTCGTTTGCGGCGGATAAAATCGTTTTTACAAAGCAGCCGACGGGCGGCGTTATCGAAAACGGAGTCGATTTTACCGTGACTTTTGAAACGAACGTCGAATGCAGCTGTATGCTCCAGGGGCGCGAAAACGAAACTTACGACTGGGGCAACTATGATTACGTCGAGTCGCCGTTCACGATCCTCGGAAGGGTCGATAAGTCGGAAGATTTCCGCATCATCGCCTGGGACGATTCAGGCGGCGAATATTACAGCGATATTTTCAAAGTAACGTGGAAATCGCCTGACGATATTACCGAGATAACCCTCGACGGAATAGATTTCGGCACATTCGCTTACGGTACGGATATAAAGCCCGTTCCGCTCGTTATAAAAAACACCGGAGCATATACGCTCCGCTCGCCTTCGGTGGAGGTCGGCTGGGACGAACGGGATTATATAGAGATCATACAGAACAAAGAACCGCACGATATAAAGCCAGGTGAGACCGATTCCGAGACGTGGAGCGTCAGACCGACTCCGGATCTCGGATCCGGCGACTATTACTGTTATATTTACGTCCGCGCTTCGAACATAAGCGAAGGGATCTCCGACGCGTGTATATGCCGATTCGAAATAACCGGCGGCGGCGAAGGCGCCGCGATAAGCGCAAGAGATATAGATCTCGGAAATCACACCGTCGGATATACGGAAACCGTTTCCGTTCCGCTCACGGTATCGGCAAGCGGTGACGCGAATCTTCATAACGTGCATATAAAACTGAACAGTCCGACTTTTTTCAGGCTCTCCTGCACTTATCTCGAGCTTTATGAGATGAAAGCCGGCACTACGTCCGGCAATAACTGGGAAGTCGTTCTGCAGCCGGATCTTCCGTCGGGCTATTACGAGCACGTGATAGAGGTATGGGCCGATGAGGTCAAAGAACCTTTCAAGGTCACGGTAAGGGCAAATATAGCCGAACCGTCGGCGCAGGATGAAACGGGCGCGGAGGATCAAACTCACGAAAACGAAAGCTCCTCTTTCCCGTGGTGGATCATCGCCGTCGCCGCCGCGGCGGTTATCGCCGTATGCGCAGCCGTAATTATTATCAAAAAGAAAAAATAAGCCTTAAAACGGCGCCGTCGGGCGCCGTTTTGATTTGACGGCGGGGCGTTATATAAAGAAGCTCCGGCGCTGAATATATGCCTCTGCACACGTTCCGTATCCGTTTTCCGGCAGGACGGCAAATATGTATATAGT
>CACYEW010000166.1 GCA_902773455.1 uncultured Ruminococcus sp. | reverse complement strand
CTATATGTACGAAGAAGAGGTATGGATAGTCGGTCTGCTCCTCTTCGCCGCGTTTTCGGTATATATGCTCAAAACTCTGCTTACCCTGCCTGCCGAGATCGAAAGGCAGCTCTGAGCTTCGGTCTGCAATAAAAAAACCTTCCTCGTCGGAAGGTTTTTTTGTTTTTGTCGCTTCGTAAGCCGGGTTCTGTATCAAACGGTCATCTGTCTTGTCTGCGCGTCGCCGCGCAGCTCTGTGCCACCCAAAGGATCCTTTCGGCGATCGGGCAGATCTTCTCCTTACGGTGTTGCATCGGATAGGGTTTACATTTGCACGGTGTTGCCACAATGCCGGTGAGCTCTTACCTCGCCTTTCCATCCTTGCCTCGTGAACCCCCAAAACAACGGAGTTGTTTCGGGGAACCCCTCGGAGTGACCCCCCAAAGCAACAAGTTGCTTCGGGGAACCCATCGGAGTAAACCACCGAACCAGCAAAGCTGAAACGGTTGAATTCACGGGGCGGTTTATTTCTGTTGCACTTTCCCGGAGGTTACCCTCGGCGGACGTTATCCGTTATCCTGCCCTCTGATGCCCGGACTTTCCTCACGGTAATACCTTTCGGCGTGATACCGCGCGACCGTATGGAGCGGCAAAAATTACTTACTTATTATTTTTTCTTTTTCTTCGTGACAAAAACGATCACGCAGGCGAACGCCGCTGCCGCGACTACGCCTATAACGATCCAGAGCCAGGTGAGGTTGGCTTTTCCGGCGGGTTTGCCGGGATCTGCCGGTTTGTCGGTGTTGGCGGGAGCTTTTTCCGTTCCGGCAGGTTCTGTATCTTTCGAGCCGGTATCAACGGGCTTCGGAGCGTCGGTCTCGACGGGATCCGTTTCGGTCTTCGGAGGAGGCTCGGTCTCGTCGTATTCGTACAGATACATATTTATCGACTTGAAGTAGAATACCTTGCCCGCTTCGCCGGTTTCGGGAGCCATCGGCCAGATCGAGAGCGATCTGACTTCGCTTCCGGACCAGCTGCCGTTATTGTCGTCGTCCATGTCGATCTCGATTTCGGTGAATTCGGGAGCGGCTTCAAGTTCATACTCGACTATGCAGAGATCTTCGCTCGGTACGAGCTCGGTCGTGAAGCGGAATTCCATATCGACCGTTTCGGCGGATTTATACATAAGCTTCATTACGCTGAATTCGGCGCCGTCGAACCATCTCGATCTGCTCATCGGGACGGAGAATCTCGGGGAAGGACCGGTAACGGTGACTTTGATGCCGCCTTCGTCAGCCATTTCGACTTCGCAGTCGACCGAGTTGGTGATACGTTTGAAGTAATCGGCGTTCGTGAAATCCGCAAGCGTGAAGTTCTTGACGTTCGCGAAATCTATCGGCTCTTCTTCTTCGCCGCCGAGGACTCTCGTATTGATAGCGCCTTCGGTGATCGCGGTCTCGCCGTTAAGTCCGTTCAGAACGAAGCTCTGACGGGAGCCGGCGGTCTCGGACATGGAGAAGCCTACGTAGCACTGATCCTGCAGGTAGGGCAGGGCTTTGCTGAAATTATAGGGAGCGCCGTTCTGAGCTACTACGGTGCCGTTTACGTAGATGTGAAGTTCTTCATCTTCTACCTTTACGTCAAAGATAACGTTGGTCTCGGGAGCGAAGAAGTCTTCTACCGGGAAATCGGCAAGAGGAGACGTGAGTGCCGGGCTGAGGCCGGAACCGGTCAGCTGATACCATTCAAGGCCTCTCGTACGTGCAAGAAGCACTATACCGAAGCCGTCGTCCTCGGTCTTGTTGACGTGATTGAAGTAGACGGGGCGGTTGAGCAGGAATATGCCGTACCACATATCGGCGGAACCGTCGTCGGTCTCTTCGATCGTAACGTCGAGCTGGATGCCGTCGTTGATATTGAGAGACTGGTTGTAAAGCAGGCCGGCGTTGTCTTCGGGGTAGTGACCGCCGTGAACGAGTCTGATACCGTTTCTCTCGGTCTGTTCGATAAGGCCGCCGCTTACGTCGGCTTCGCTTTTACCTACGCAGGTAACGACTTTCCAGTCTTCCGCTTTGTGCGCCGCCGACGCGGGCGTGATGAGCAGGCTCGACAGGATAAGCGCGAAAAGCGTTACGACTGAGATGAGTTTTGCGATTTTTTTCATGTTTTCCTCCGTTTTATTTGCGTAACACGCATTTTATTTCATTGTGATTGTACCACAAATCATTTCTTTTGTCAATACTATATTTTCCGGATCGGTCTTACCGTGCGATCCGTATCCGGTAAAATCTTTTTATACCGGTTTATAACTGTTAATGCGTCCGGTATAAGCGTTTACTTACTGTTTGGTCCGTTTTTTTGCTTTCGTCGATCAGAAAAAGAACGAAGATAATCAACAGTAATCCAACGAATCCGCTGATCAAAGCAAAGGCTGTTATATAGCTTTTATGCGTCCGGAGTATTGCGGGAAGCGTTTTATCCGTTTCGGAAATACGCCGTCCCTCCACGGAGAGCATGGTAACTTCATACCGTGTAAAATCGTGGAAAACGCCGTACTTCTCTTCGACGCATTCGATCTGCAGTTCGGCGCCTTCGTTTATCTTTCCCGCAAGCTCCCACGCGTCATAATTTTCCGCAACAAAATCACCGTCGGTACGGATATAATATTCATGAGAATTTATACAGAATAATACGCCTGTTTTCCCATGTCTTCCGGTCGTGACCTCCGCGGAATTTCTGTCTGCGGCAGCAGTCAGACTGATGATCGGGGAATTACTTACCGAATTATATTTTTTAATATGATTATATATAACGCACAGCAAAACCAGCAGCACAAGCGCACAGCCTATGACGCACGCTTTGGTCGAGATCTCTTTACGCTTTTCAACGCGGTATTTTTTGTTCTTTGTTCTGACGGCTTTTGTCGGCATATCAGTACTCCGCGTTCGGGTCGACCGTCTCGAAATTCATGAGTCTGACCGCGTCGTCGACGATCTTCTTCACCATCGAACGCAGAACGTAGAATTCGCCCTTGTCGTTTATGGTCATGAAGCAGCGGCGTTCGGAGTACGAGTAGAATTTATAGCTCCTCTCCTCTCCGTTTCTGAATTTCAGTCTGATCTCGCATAAAAGGGCGCGCTCGTCTTCCGACGGCTCCTCGACGAAATCCTCGCGTTCGATCGTAAGTATCGTCTGATAGAATTTCCTGAAATTCTTTATGCCGGTATTGGGTTTGTCAGCCGGATCCTTGCCTTTGAACACGGTGCGCGTCGTATACGCGTTCTCAACTGCGACGAGATCGTCGTTTACGCCGGTCAGAGTGAACATGAATCTCTTATCCGCCGTCTTGATTTCTATTTCCGAGAGCTTGTCGATATGGATGTTGAAAACGGGCTTGTCGAGATAATCCATCAGAGACCATTCGAGAAACGTCAGCTTCGCCGCGTCTATTCTCGTTATTATGTCGTAAAGAAGCGATACCGCGTAATAATACGGCGTACCGTTTTCGTCGTATTGCTTTTCCGAAAGCGATACGATCATATCCATATCCCGATATCTGTAATAAATATCGTACGCCGGGTTTTCAAGCCCGTATTTCTTTGCGAACTCTTCTTTGAGAACGTACTCGTAATCCTGATCGCCTTTCTCGTCGAGCTTCGGCGAGCCGTCTTCGTTATAAAGCTTGACGACGTCGTACACGTTGTATTCGAGCAGCTCTGCGCCGGTCATATTGATTATCTGACCGAGGACCGTCGTTATCCTCGAAGCGGACGCGTCGTAATCGAACGGATCGTATACGACGAACGGGATCGTTACGCCGAAGGCGCTTTCCGCCTCTCCCTTTTCCTCCTCGGTCTGCCCGTGGATCCTTATGAACCACTTGCCGTCTTTCGCAAGCTGTATTTCCGAAACGTCGGTAAGATACGAGTTATCCGTTATCGGGTACGTCATTATCGGAGTCATCAGCGATCTGACGTCCGCAAGAAGCGTGTTTTTGATCGACTGCTCGAGAACGTATACGATATCGCGGCCTTCGAGCATGCAGTAATAATAGTTTTCGGTAAGAGAAGGCTTGCCGATATAGAGCTTATACGAAACGGGATCCTCGTCTTCGGTCTTGCGCGTCGTGATTATCATATACGCGGGATCGTCCTTCGGATCGAGCCCGTATTCGGAAAGCTCCGCTCTGTCGCCCGGCATCAGTCTGTCGTATATTATCGAGTATCCCGACGATACGACGAGCTGCGCGAAAAGCTCCTCGTTATACGGCGTGCCTTCGAGACCTTCAAAAGCGAACGATTCCGTTTCGTTGTTGTAATAAGCCGTGTACGAGCCGTGTTCGTTTTTGACCTCGATCTTCTGGATGCGCGATCTTTCGATATGCTCGTAAATGAGAACGCGCCTGCTTCCCTCCCGTACTTCTCCGAGCTCTTCGTACGCGACCGGGAGTTCGTCCGCTTTCGCGCCCTTGAATATCTCCGGCGCGAATATCAGTATCAGCACGACCGCGGCTATGACCGCGGCGGCGACGATCGAAATGATCGTGACGCGCTTCTGCGTCATCGTTTTTATTTTTTTGTTCTCCGCCGCCTCTTCCTTCCCGGTGTCGGCAAAGGTTTTCAGCTTCTTTTTCGGAGCGGGCTCATCTTCTTCGGCGCCGAGGTCTTCGCCGTACTCGGAATATTCGCCGCCGTATAAAATACCGTGCAGCTCTGACTCCGCTTCGTCGCCGTTATCGGTCTGAGCTTCGCCGCTGCCGTTCAGTTCTTCGAGTTTTTCTTCGTTATCCGCCATATTATTTTCTCTTTCTTCTTACTACGACTACCGTGCCTGCGACGAGAACGACCGTCGGTATCGCCGCGGCGAGAACGACCGTCCACGCTCTTACCTGACTGTCGTCGGCGGAAAGTCTGTAATTCTCAAGCGCCTTGTAATCGAGATCGACAGGTATCTTCAGAAGCGGTATCCTCGTGATCAAAACGTTGAGTATGCCTCTGTTCGCAAACACGGGCGACGTCACGTATTTGAGCATCTGGGGAGAACCGCAGGTCAGAACGTAGGAATAATAATCTTCGTTGTTTTCGTATTTGAGCTTGCTCGATACGACGAACAGATCGAAACCGTCGGGCGTACCGATATTCGCGGGCTTCAGCACGTCCGTCTCGCTCGCGTACGCGGCGGCGTCGGACGAGGTGCGGAAAGAGCTCGTTATATTCATCGAGTTGTTCTCTTTTTCGGTGAATATGATCTGTACCGGAGCCGCCTGTGTGAACACGGTGCGCAGATTTCTGTAATTTTTCTGAACCGACGCTCCGAGTCCTTCCGTCGTATATTTTACCGAGAACGTATAATCGTTGCCGATCGCGTTCGTTTTGTCCTCGACCGTATATTTCGTCTGTATCTTTACGCCCCATTCCTCGAGATAATGACCGAGGTTCGTGTATTCGGCGCCCGTCGGTCCGCAGAACACCATCAGCGAGCCGTGATCGGCGACGAACGCGGCGATCCTGTCTATCTCGGAGGTGCCGTCTATCGACGCGAGATCCTTGCCGATGAAATCGCGCTGAGGATCGAGTATTATGACGAGCCTGCAGTCGGGATCGAGCTCTTCTCTCGAAAGGTCGACGTACTGGATCTTGAAGCCGAACTCCTCGAACATCGACATGAAGGCGTAATATTCGTTTGTTTCGTCGTTGAGCGACGCGCCTATCGGCTCGCCGTGCCCGGTCGTGAACGACACGACGGGCTGTTCGATCCCGGCAAGCTGAAGGAACGCGAGCAGGAATCTGCGTTCGCCGTTATAGCCGACGACTGTCGAGGAACCGGAGCTCGACGAGGTCGAGAAGAAAGCGCTGAGCGCGTAAACGAGCGGATACGAAGCTTCGCTTCCGTCTTCGTTTTCGTACGTGCTTTCGATTATGACGTTTGTCGAAGCCCATTCGCCCGAGGCGAGCTTCTTGTATTTTTCGAACTGAGCCGGATATTTATACGAATCGAAAAATTCGACCTTTATATCCGGTATCTCGTCGTTTTTGTCTTCGTCTTTGGAGAGGCGCGCAAACTGCGTCGCCGTCACGTAAACCATAAAGAGCTGTGAATTCGAGGCGACCGTATCCTTCGGCACGGCGAATTTTATCGTTATCGGAGCCTTGATCTGTTTGAGATACTCTTTCGCGGTCTCGCTTATCGTGTATATCTGAGAATTCGTAAGGTCGGTATATCTCACGCTGTTCGAAATAAACGACGTGAGCATCGCGTTGCCGAGTATCACGAGGGCGATCACGACGGCGGCGAGCGCCGCGGCGAGGGCGCCGTATTTGAGTTTTCTTTTGCGCGAAACAGATTTCGCCGTGTTTTCTTTATCCGTATTTTTCATTCCGGCACCTCCTTAAGCCCAGCGTCTGCGCTCGTACACCCTGACCGTGAGGAACAGGAACACGAACGAGACCGAAGCGTAGTAAACGAGCGCCGACCAGTCGATTATTCCGTACGTGAACATCGTGAATCTGTTGAATATCGAGAAGAAGTCGAGCACTATGCGCAGAGGCGCGAAGCCGATGCCGGACGAGAACATACCGATAACGAGGAAAAGCACTATCGTCGCTATCGTGGTTATCGCGGCGACGAGCTGATTTTCCGTGATCGACGACATGAAAACGCCTATCGCTATGAACGCGCATCCGATCAGAAGCACGGAGCATATATTGCCGATTATCACGGCGGTGTTCTGACTGCCGTACATATAAGCCGGTATGAGGTTCACGCAGGAAAGCGCGAACGTCGCGGCGAACATCGTGAGAGCGGCGAGATATTTCGCCATGACTATGCCGAACAGGCTCACGGGGCTGCTCATCAGCAGAGCCTCGGTCCTGAGACGCTTTTCATCCGAAAACAGCTTCATCGTGAGAAGCGGTATAAGTATCGCGAACGCGAAGATTATGAACGTATAATAAGTCGTGATATCGCCGCCGACGCTCTGCGAAAGAGTCGTGAGCGAGAAGATCACGCCCGACAGTACGAGAAACGTGGCTATGAAAGCGTAACCGATAAAGGTCGTGAAATACGCCTTCATCTCGCGCTTGTAAATTGCGGACATGTTTTTTTGCCTCCTATCTGGTCATTGCTATGAAGATATCTTCAAGCGAAGCGCCGACGTTCTGCATCTCGATGATCGGCCAGCGCTTTTCGGCAAGAGCGTAGAACAGGGTCTTGCGCAGATCGTAGCCCTTTTTGCACTGGATCATATAAAGAGACGACCCGTCTTTTCCGCTGGACATAAAGTCGACCTTTGCCGCTCCTTCGGTTTTGCGAAGGAAATTGAGCACCTCGTTTTTCGAGCCGACGATGCGCACCGTGAACTTGCGGTTGTCTTCCGCGAGCGAGTTTATCTCGTCGGTCTTCTGGTCGGCGATCAGCTTTCCGCGGTCGATTATGAGTATCCTTCCGCAGACCGCCTGCACCTCGGGAAGGATATGCGTCGAGAGTATTATGGTATGATCGGCGCCGAGCGTTCTGATCAGATCGCGTATCTCTATTATCTGCCTCGGGTCGAGACCTATCGTCGGCTCGTCGAATATCATTATCGGAGGGTTCGATACGAGCGCTCCGGCAATGCCCACGCGCTGTTTGTAGCCCTTCGAGAGCTGGCTTATGAGTCTGTGCTGCATCTCGCCGAGTCCCATAACGTCGATTATCTCGTTTATATGCTCTCTTCTGTTGAGAGTGCATTTTTTGAGATCATATATGAAATTCAGGTATTCGCGCGGATTCATATCGTAGTAAAGCGGCGGCTGTTCGGGCAGGAAGCCGATCAGCTTTTTCGCTTCGTTCGGGTTTTCGATGATATCTATGCCGTCTATTTTACATTGACCGGAGGTCGAGGACAGACAGCCCGTTATCATATTCATCGTCGTAGATTTGCCGGCGCCGTTCGGGCCGAGAAAACCGACGACCTCGCCTTTCGTCACGGTAAACGAAATATCGTCGACCGCGAGCTTCTGACCGTAGTATTTGGTCAGATGTTCCACATTGATCATTTACATCGTCCTTTCAAATATAAAGTGTCGTGAGCAGACTATTATACATTGTTATTCTATCACGAACTTTTAACGAAATTTCCATACATAAAGTAAACAATATAATAAGAAGACGGATAAAACGCCGCTTAATCTTGAATAATTCATATTTTAAGGTTATTATTTATATGAAAGGAGCGTCTGCAATGTCTGTTTTTCTGATATGTGAATTCGATCCGCTTCACCGCGGACACGTTTATATAATGAACAGGGCGAAGGAGCTTTATCCCGATTCGCCTCTTGTCTGCGTTATGAGCGGCAATTTCGTTCAGCGCGGCGCGCCGGCCTCGGCGGACAAGTACGCAAGAGCAAAAGCCGCGGTACTGTGCGGCGCCGATCTCGTTTTGAGCATACCGTTTCCCTTCTGCTCCGGCTCGGCGGAATATTTCGCCGCCGGTGCCTTGTCGGTCGTGAGCGGATTTTACGGTCCGGGCGACGTTCTGATATTCGGCTCCGAATGCGGCGATATCGGCGAGCTTGAAAAAGTATCGGAAAGGCTTTGCTCGGAAGCGTTCGACCGAAAGCTGCGCGATCTGATCGCCGCCCGCAAAACGCCTTACGCAAAAGCGAGGCAGGCGTTATACGGTGAGCTGTACGGCGAATGCGTGCTTTTGCAGAGCCGTAACGACATACTCGCGCTCGAATATATAAAAGCGGCGAAAAAACTCGACCTGAGCCTGAAATTCACGCCGGTAAAGCGCGATCCGCGCTTTCTTTCCGCGTCGTATATACGGCAAAGCGACGATCCGCTGCCGTTTCTGCCCGACGTGATGAAGGCGGAGCTGACGGCCGCAAGCCGAACGGGAGCGTACCCGGCAAAATACGGGAATTTCGAAAAGGCCCTTATATACCACCTGCGCACCGTCTCCGATACCGATACCGCCGAGGGCGGTCACGGAGCGATCGGCAGGCTGAAAAACGCCGCGGATAAAGCGGAAAACGTCAAAGATCTGTTCGAATACGCCTCGTCTTCGGTTTACACCGACGCGAAGCTTCGCCGCGCTCTGCTCTTCTCGGTGCTGCGGATCAGAAAAGAGGATCTTCATAAAACCCCTTCTTATACCCAGCTGCTCGCCGCGAACAAACGGGGGCTTTCGGTACTCGCCGCGGAGAGGAAGGATCCTAAGATAAGAGTTGTAACGAAGCCCGCCGATCACGCGGACGTATTCGGCGCCGAACGCCGCGCCGACGAGCTTTACTGTATGCTCACCCCGAAGACGCTGCAAAAAGGCGAGTATATGAAAAGATCGCCTTATATAAAAGAGGAAAACGAATGAGAAATATAATCATATCTCCGTCGCTGATGTGCGCCGATCTGCTCGATCTCGGGCGCGAAATAAAAGCGCTTGAGGAAGCCGGCGCCGATTATCATCATATTGACGTTATGGACGGAGTTTTCGTACCGAATCTTCAGCTCGGCACGGCGAACGTCGCCGCGATAAGACGCGCGGCGAGTATACCGCTCGATATACACCTTATGATAACCGATCCCGAAAACAAACTCGGCTGGTTCGATATAAGAGAAGGCGATTTCGTAAGCGTTCATTACGAATCGACTCCGCGCCCGGAAAAAGCGCTTTTGCAGATAAAAGACAAAAAGGCGAAGGCTCTTCTCGCGATAAATCCCGAAACGCCCGTATCCGTATGCGAAAGATTTTCCGGCATTATCGACGGCGTTCTCGTGATGACCGTTCATCCCGGTCACGCCGGGCAGAAGCTCGTTTCCGGCGCGCTCGAAAAGATCGGCGAGGCAAGAAAAATGTTCAACGAAGCCGTCGTCGAGGTCGACGGCAACGTCAGTTACGAAAATGCAAAGATAATGAAAGAAAAAGGAGCCGATATGCTCGTCTGCGGCTCGTCAAGCGTATTCAACGGAATATACGGGTATAAAGAATCAATAAAAAAGCTGAAAGGAGCAAAATGATGCAAAGCAAATACGTACCGTTCGAAAACGTCGATATCACCGGCGGTTTTTACGCAGAGAAGCAAAAGCTCGTAAGAGACGTGACTCTCGGCTGCGTCTACGACAGATTTGCCGATACCGGCAGGATAGGCGCGTTCGAAATGGATTACAGGGAGGGCGAACCGAACCGTCCGCATTATTTCTGGGATTCCGACGTGGCGAAATGGATGGAGTCCGCGGCTTATCTGCTGCAAAAAAAACGCGATCCGGAGCTTGAAGCAAAAGTCGATCATCTTGTCGACTGCATAGAAGCGCACCGCATGGACGACGGCTATTTCAACATTTATTTTCAGCTTTTCTGCCCCGAAAAGCGTTTTACCGACCGCGACTGCCACGAGCTTTACTGCGCCGGACATCTGCTCGAAGCGGCGATAGCTTACGAAAAAGCGACCGGCAAGGGCAAATTCCTGTCGCTTATGAAAGACTATATGGAGCTGATCGACCGCGTATTCAGAATCGAAAATTCGGCCGGCTTCTCTTCCCCCGGTCACGAGGAGATCGAGCTCGCGCTCGTAAAACTGTACGATCACACCGGCGAGAAAAAATGGCTCGATCTGTCAAAACATTTCGTCAATATGCGCGGACGCGGTCAGAAGCCCGGCAAAGACAGCTCGCATTCAAAATACATACAGGATCATCTGCCCGTAAGAGAACAGCTCACCGCGGAAGGTCACGCGGTGCG
>CACYEW010000165.1 GCA_902773455.1 uncultured Ruminococcus sp. | reverse complement strand
GAGTTATCTGACCGGCAATTGCAAAGACATGAAGAGCAAATAGCGGAATACAGAGAGTGGAAGGAGGAACACCCCGATGAACCATTTTCTTCTACGGGCGGTTATGGAGGAGAAAGCGTATCGAGCGTTTGCAGTGAGTTGAACGATATAAAGGATATATCCAATTACTTTAACATTGACTTTTCCGTTAATCGCGGTATGCCGGGTTACGTAAAGCTTCCGGGCGAACAGCCGGCGCATTCAAACGGTATCATGGCTATCATTGCAGCGTCGGGCGCTGCGCTGACGGTCGTCGCCGTCGCTTTGATCACTTTTGCCGTAAAAAAGAAAAAAACGAATAACGTATGATATCCAACAGCAAAAACCGCCGTGCGGCGGTTTTTGCGTTTAGGCGATATACCGATTTACAGCGCATATGTTTGCTTACGCAAGCGTTAACTGTCAGAAAGGATCAGCTTGACGTATCCCTGCTTTGAACCGCAGAGAGGACAGATTTCGGGCGCCTCGTTTGCCGTCGTTTCGTGGCCGCAGTTTTCGCATTTCCATTTTACCGGCGACGGCCTTTTGTAAAGGCTGCCGTCGGTAAGCTGATTTCTTATATCGCAGAGCAGCTTCATATGGCAGTCTTCGACTTTGGCGGCGAGACGAAAACGGTTTGCGATATCGGCAAAGCCTTCTTTATCTGCTTCATCCGCAAAACCGGGATAGATCGATGTGCTCTCGTTATATTCGTTATCCGCGGCGTTTTTCAGATCCGATAAAAGATCCGTCGTTTCTTTGAAAGGATAACCGCCGTTTATTTCGATATTCGGTATTTCGCCGCACGAGGCTATCGCGTTATAAAACGTCTTTGCGTGGAAAAGTTCATTTTTTGCGATCGCGTCGAGAGCGCAGCCGACCTCCTGCAAGCCCTGACCCTTTGCGATCTCGGAGATAAAAACGTATCTGGCGTTCGCCTGACATTCTCCGGCGAACGCTTTTGCGAGATTTTGCAGGGTATTACTGTTTTTGAGTTCCATAATATTCTCCTCCTTTTTTCGTATTATCGCCTTGTGAGCGTATTTTTTTTCGGTTTTATCAAAAAAATAAATAAATTCAAACGCAGTTAACAAATATATAACAAAACCCGGCACAATAAATATTATAATATATTATATATAAGTATTTGTAACGGGAGGGAAAGATGAAACGGGTCAGCTTTGATCTCGTCGGCAACGACGGCGTTAAAGAATATCTTTCGCAATCCGTGCAAAACGGCAAAACCGCTCACGCTTATATAGTCGAGGGCAGAGCGGGAAGCGGCAGAAAAACGCTTGTAAAGCAGCTTTTGCAGGCTCTTTCGTGCGAAGAAGAGAACGTTCCGTGCGGAAAATGCGGCAACTGCCTGAAGATCGGCTCCGGTTTCTGCGTCGATATCTATACCGTAAAAGTACCCGAGGGCAAATCCGAGATAACGGTCGACATCGTGCGCGATATGATATCGGGAATGATGATATCGCCGAACGATCTCGACTTCAAGGCGTATATAATCGAAGAAGCCGATAAAATGAACAACAACGCGCAGAACGCGCTGTTAAAGGTGCTCGAAGAGCCGCCCGCCGATATATACTTCTTTCTGATAACCGAAAACGCGTCGAAGCTTTTGCCGACGGTTAGATCGAGAGCTTTGATACTCCGGACCGCGCCTCTTACAGAAGCGCAGATGCTGACCGTGCTTAAAAATAACGGCATACCCGATAACGCCAAAGCAAAGGACGCGGTAAAAGCCGCGAGAGGCTCTGCCGGCGAGGCGATAAGCATATACCGCGGCGATAACGAAATATCGAAAAACAGAGCCGTGTGCGACGGGCTTATCTCGATCCTTTGTTCCGGCATAGGCTCCAAATCGGAATTTACCGGCGCCCATCACAGGTATTTCAAAAAGCCGGAGGATATGGCGGCGGTATACGATCTTTTACTCGGCGCGGTGAGAGACTGCGCGGTAATAAGAAAATCGCCCCGCTCGGAGTTAAGCTATTTCAGGACCGAAGACGACGCCGAGATAATGATGGCGGCGATATCGGACAAGGCGGCGCTTCAGATGTCGGAAGTGATAAGCGAATATCTTTATATGTACGAGGTACCTACGAACCACGCTATGACGATGACGGAATTCTCGTCCAGACTGTGGGACGCACATCTTTTATAAGGTGTTAAAACTCCGGACGAACGCGATGACGTCCGGTTTATGACACAAAATCGCAAAAAACGAAAGGATCACCAAAGTGAACGGAAAAAGAAAAAAATTCTCCGCCGCGTTATTCAAAAATCAGATAACGGCGGAAGATAAGATCAAAATAAAAAGACCGGCAAGCGAGTACGAAGCTCCGTCGGTAATACTGCCGGAGGAGCTGATCGTCGCCGAGGTAACCGAAGAGGTGAAGGAAGAATTCACCGTTATCGGCGTGCGTTTCAAAGACGGCGGCAAAGTCTATTATTTCGATCCGGGTCAGACCGAGTATCATATGGGCGACGACGTTATCGTAGATACCGCGAGAGGTCTTGAATACGGTCAGCTCGCCTGCGAAAACAAAACGGTAGGCATAAACGAAATAGTTCTGCCGTTGAGGCAGGCAATACGCAAAGCAAGCGCTCAGGATAAGGAGCATAAAGCCGAAAACGACAAAAAAGAGGTCGAAGCGCTTCAGATATGCGAACAGCTCATAGCTAAGCACAATCTTGAAATGAAGCTCGTCGAGGCGGAAATAACGTTTGACAACACGAAGATACTGTTTTATTTCACCTCCGACACGAGAGTCGATTTCAGAGAGCTCGTCAAAGATCTCGCGGGAGTTTTCAGAACGAGGATCGAGCTGCGCCAGATCGGCATCAGAGACGAGGCGAAGATCACCGGCGGTCTCGGTATCTGCGGCAGAACGGTATGCTGCAAATCGTTTCTCGACGATTTCGGTCAGGTATCGATCAAAATGGCGAAAGAGCAGAATCTTTCTCTCAACACCTCCAAGATATCCGGCACCTGCGGAAGGCTGATGTGCTGTCTGCGTTTCGAACACGAGACCTACGAGGAAGAGATCAGAAAAACGCCGAAGATCGATTCTCTCGTGCGTACCGCCGACGGCGACGGCACCGTGGTGGAAACGGTCCCGCTTCAGGGCTTGATAAAAGTACGGCTCACTCAGTCGCCCGACGCCGCGCCGAAGGTATATCACAGAGACGACGTCAAGCTGATAGGCTACATCAAAAAGGAACAGAACAAACAACCAAACGAATGATACGGTGAACTGATATGGCAAAGGGACACAGACAAAGGCTCAAAGAAAGATTTCTGCAAAGCGGACTCGACGATTTCAACGAGATAAACGCGCTTGAGCTTTTGTTGTTTTACGCCATACCGCAAAAGGATACGAACCCGATCGCTCATAACCTGCTCGACAGGTTCGGATCTTTCATCGCCGTTCTCGACGCCGATTACAACGATCTTTTGACGGTCGACGGCGTATCCGAGCATACCGCGGCTTTTATAAAACTCATACCGCAGACGGCGGGTTATTATCAAAGCCGGAAGATCTCGGCAAAAAAAGCGCTCCCGACGCTTCAGGACATCGGCGATTATCTTGTCGGCAAATACGTGGGAGTGACGAAAGAAACGGTATATCTGATGCTTCTCGACAATAAAAGATGCCTGATAAGCTGCGAGAAGGTATACGAGGGATCCGTCAATTCCGCCGGCGTCAGCGTCCGCAAGCTTGCGGAGATCGCGCTGAAAAAGAGAGCGGCTTCTGTTGTGCTTGCTCACAACCATCCCGACGGACTGCCGCTGCCTTCATCGGACGATCTGCTTATGACGAAAAACATGCAGAACGCGCTGGCGACGCTCGAAATAGAATTTTTAGATCATTTTATAATATCCGAAAACAAGTATTGTTATATCTGCAACAGCGGCATCACTTGATCAACGGAGGTCAGATTTGGATCGATTTAAGCTCGTATCGCCGTACAAACCGACGGGCGACCAGCCGCAGGCGATAGAATCGCTCTGCCGCGGCATAGAAAAGGGCGAACGGATGCAGACGCTTCTCGGCGTTACCGGCTCCGGCAAGACCTTTACGATGGCGAACATCATCGAAAGAATAAACCGCCCCACACTCGTACTCGCTCACAATAAAACGCTCGCGGCTCAGCTCTGCCTTGAATTCCGCGAGTTCTTTCCCGAAAACGCCGTCGGCTACTTCGTATCGTATTACGACTATTTTCAGCCGGAGGCTTATATTCCCGGCAAGGATCTTTATATCGAAAAAGACGCTCTCATCAACGACGAGATAGACAAGCTCCGTCACAGCGCCACCTCGTCTCTTTTCGAGCGGCGCGACGTGATAATAGTATCGTCGGTCTCGTGCATCTATTCTCTCGGCGACCCGATCGAATATACGGATCTCACGGTATCGCTCCGCCCGGGTATGACGCTCGAGAGAAACGAGCTTTTACGCAAACTCGTTTCGATAAACTATGAACGCAACGACGTGAATTTCGTTCGCGACAAATTCAGAGTCAGAGGCGACGTCGTCGAGGTTTTCCCGGCAAGCGAAAACGAAAAAGCGCTCCGAATAGAGTTTTTCGGCGACGAGATAGACAGAATATCCGAAATAAACGCGCTGACCGGCGCCGTAACGAGGCGGCTTTCGTACGCGGTCATATACCCGGCTTCGCACTACGCTATCTCCGATGAAAAACGCCTCGCCGCGATCGAGCAGATCCGCTCGGAGATGGAAGAGCGTGTGAAATACTTCGAAGACGAGGGAAAACTCGTTGAGGCGCAGAGAATAAGGCAGCGCACCGAATACGATCTTGATATGATAAAAGAGGTCGGTTACTGCTCGGGCGTTGAAAACTATTCGCGTATATTTTCCGGCAGACCCGCCGGTTCCACTCCGTACTGCCTGCTCGACTATTTTCCCGACGACTATCTGCTTTTCGTCGACGAATCTCACGTCACGCTTCCGCAGGTGCGCGGTATGAGCGCCGGCGACAGAGCGAGAAAACAAAACCTCGTCGATTACGGTTTCAGACTGCCGTCCGCTTTCGATAACAGACCGCTCGTTTTCGATGAATTCGAACGTAAGATAAATCAGGCGATATTCGTATCAGCCACGCCCGGTCCCTACGAGAAAGAACATTCGGAGTCAGTCGCCGAGCAGCTCATACGCCCGACCGGGCTGACCGATCCCGAGATCGAAGTCAGACCGATAGAAGGGCAGGTCGACGATCTGCTTTTCGAAATAAAAGACAGGATCGGAAAGGGAGAACGCGTTCTCGTTACCACGCTCACTACGAAAATGGCGGAGGATCTTACCGAATACATCGAAGGTCACGGCATAAAAGTCCAGTATATCCACCACGAGGTCGAAACGATGCAGAGAACCGAGATACTACGCGATCTGCGCCTCGGCGTATACGACGTGCTCGTCGGCATAAACCTGTTAAGAGAGGGTCTCGATCTGCCCGAGGTATCGCTCGTCGCGATACTCGACGCCGATAAAGAAGGGCTTTTAAGATCCGAAGTATCGCTTATCCAGACGATAGGCAGGGCGGCGCGCCACGTGAACGGCAAGGTCATAATGTACGCCGACAAGATCACCGGCGCGATGAAAGCGGCTATCGACGAGACTAAGAGAAGACGCGATATACAGACGAAATATAACGAAGAACACAACATCACGCCGCGCTCGGTCGTCAAGGAGGTGCGCGACGTCATAGATACGTCCGATCACGACGGCAAAGGCAAAAAGAAAAAATCCGAGCATAAAAAACTCACGCAAAGCGAGCGCATGAGCCTGATCGAAGAGCTCACGAAGAAGATGAAGCAGGCTGCCAAAGAGCTCCGCTTCGAAGAAGCCGCCGCGTATCGCGACAGAATAAAACAGCTGAACAATGAATAACGAAGAAAAAAACAAAATCGAAAAAAGCACGCTCTACCTCGTCGCAACGCCGATAGGCAATCTTGCGGACATATCGTACAGAGCCGTGAAGATCTTATCCGAAGTCGATTTCATAGCCGCGGAGGATACGAGAAACACGCCGAAGCTTCTGACGCACTACGGTATCAAAAAACCGCTTATAAGCTACTACGAGCATAACAAGCGCGAACGCGGACCGGAGATAATCGAAAGACTGAAAGCGGGCGAGTCGTGCGCTCTCGTCACGGACGCCGGCACCCCCGCGATAAGCGATCCCGGAGCGGATCTCGTGGACCTTTGCCGTAAAAACGGCGTAAAGGTGACGAGCGTGCCGGGCGCCTGCGCCGCGATAACGGCGCTTACCCTTTCCGGGCTCGATACGCGCCGCTTCTGCTTCGAGGGCTTTTTGTCGACGGAGAAGAGCGAAAAAACGGAGAGGCTTGACGAACTGTCGCGTGAAAAGCGCACGGTCATAATCTACGAGGCTCCGCATAAGCTCACGTCTACGCTTTGCGATCTTTACAAAGCCTTCGGCGACCGTAAAATAACGGTCTGCCGCGAGCTGACGAAAATAAACGAAGAGATATCTTATACAACGCTTTCCGAAGCTTCCGCGTATTACGAGGAGCGCCGGCCGAGAGGCGAGTACGTTCTCGTGATCGAAGGAGCAAAGGAGGAAGACGCCGTGTTTTTTGCCACAATGAGCGCGGAAGAGCATATAGCGTTTTACGAAAAGCAGGGCTTGTCCCGTATGGACGCGATAAAAGCGGCGGCGAAAGACAGAGGAGTACCGAAATCAACGCTCTATGCTGAGCTTAACAAAGGATAAAAAATGAAGATCTGTAACGCAAAAGTCTATAACGAAAAAAGAAGAGAGTTTTCAGAAGGTTCGGTCGAATTTGATAACGGTATAATAACCGCG
>CACYEW010000164.1 GCA_902773455.1 uncultured Ruminococcus sp. | reverse complement strand
TGCGGGGGATCCCCCACCCACCCCCTAAATCCCCCGCACTCCCCCTCCTCCCCGTATTATCCATACGGGGGCGACGCGCCCCGGATAGAACAAGGCGAGTCCGCACGGAAGTCGCGAAGCGGCGCCTTTTTTTCGTTCGGGCGCTTTTTGGTCTTGCATTTTGCCTTTCAATGTGTTATTATTATGTCAGTAAATTTCAGAGGTGCGAAAATGTTCGAATGGCGTCTTTCATACTGTGAAAACGAAAAATGCAAAAAACTTGATATCAGAACGGCTGAAGATATCCTCCGTCTCGGTCTGCCCGTCATCGAAGCGAACGTTCCGGGCAATTTCGAGCTCGACATGATGAAAGCGGGGCTCCTGCCCGATCTGTACTATTCCGACAACACGATGAAAGCCGAAGAACTTGAGGCGATGCACGTGTTTTACTTTACGGAATTTGAAGTATCGGACACGGAGTCCGTGATACGCTTCGACGGGATCGACACGGTCGCGCAGATATACGTGAACGGAAAATTCGTGTGCAGTCACGACAATATGTTCACCGGCTTCGAGATCGCGCCGGAGCTGAACGTCGGCAGAAACGAGCTTCTCGTGCACATAAAGCCCGCGATGATCGAGGCGAGGCGGTACGAGCTTGCCCCGGCTTACAGCTCGATGCGCTATACCTTCCCCTCTCTCGTGCTGAGAAAAGCCGCTCACAGCTTCGGCTGGGACATAATGCCGCGCATCGTCTCGGCGGGGATATGGAAGCCGGTCACGCTCGAAAAAATAAAGCCCGACAAAATCAAAAGCGTTTACGCGGCTACCGTCGGCACGGAAGAAGGCGGAGCGCATATCAATTTTCATATCTGCGTGCAGGCGGAGGGCGACAGGATCACCGATTATTCCGTAAAAATACGCGGCGTATGCCGCGACCGCGGTTTTTACGCCGAGGACGTTTTGCTCCATACCGATTCGCTTGTCCGCGTTTACGCAAAAGATCCGTATCTCTGGTACCCGAGACCGTCGGGAGATCCGGATCTGTACGACACCGTGATCGAGCTTTACCGCAAAGACAGGCTCTGCGACGTATACCGCTTTGATTTCGGCATACGCACCGTGAGACTCGAAATGAAAGAAGCCGATCCCGAAGGTGAATTCTGCTTTTATATAAACGGCAAAAAAACGTTTATTCTCGGCACCAACTGGGTGCCGCTCGACGCGTTTCACAGCCGCGACGAGGAAAGGCTCGGCAGAGCGCTCGAGCTGCTCGACGATATCGGATGCAACGCCGTGCGCTGCTGGGGTGGAAACGTGTACGCGTCCGACGCGTTTTACGATTTCTGCGACAAAAAGGGGATCCTCGTATGGCAGGATTTCGCAATGGGATGCGGCAAATATCCTAACGACGAACGCACCGCGAAAGCTCTGGAAGAAGAAGCGGTATATCAGATAAAGCGTCTCCGCAATCACGCCTCGCTCATACTCTGGGCGGGCGACAACGAATGCGATCACGCCGCCGCATACGGCTGGAACGGCTTCAGATCGGATCCGAACGAAAACATACTTACGAGAAATATACTGCCCCGCGCCGCGGCGGCGTGGGATTATGCGCGGCCTTACATACCGAGCTCGCCTTATATCAGCGAAAAGACGTACAGAAAAGATCTGCCGCTCCCCGAAGACCATTTGTGGGGCCCGAGGGATTATTTCAAGGGCGATTATTACAAAAACGCCGCCTGCAATTTTGCAAGCGAAACGGGTTATCACGGTTTTCCGTCGGTCAGATCTCTTCACTGCTTTCTGAAAGAACCGGAAAAGCTGTTTGACGGTAACGGCGTTACGACAAAAGAATACCTGATACACGCGTCGACACCGGAACCGGACGAAAAAACGGTCTTCGGTTATCGCATACGGCTCGCGTATAACCAGGTCGCGACGCTTTTCGACCGTGTCGAGCCGACGCTCGAAGATTTCGTGAAGCAGAGCCAGATCAGCCAGGCGGAAGCGAAAAAATACTTCATCGAACGTTTCCGTACGGGCAAATGGAAGCGTACCGGCATAATCTGGTGGAACCTTATCGACGGCTGGCCGCAGGTATCCGACGCGGTCGTTGATTATTACTACCGCAAAAAGCTCGCGTACGGTTATATCAAAACGTCGCAGAAACCCGTCTGTCTTATGT
The DNA here is from genome assembly GCA_902773455.1 of uncultured Ruminococcus sp. Taxonomy (GTDB): domain Bacteria; phylum Bacillota; class Clostridia; order Oscillospirales; family CAG-272; genus UBA1248. The sequence continues at coordinate 2,148 of CACYEW010000164.1, read as the reverse complement.
TTGCTGAGCCGGAAAACGGCGTATATCCTCTCTACGGTGCAAACGAGTTTTCGCACGCCGTTTCCGCCGCTTATACGGTCAGAGACGCGGAAAGCAGCGAACTTCTGATCAGCGGCTCCGCCGTCATACCCGCCGCTTCAACGGTGAAGCTCGGCGAGGCTGAATTTGCGGACCAAAAACGAAGATTTTTGCTGATCGAATGGGAATCAGACGGCAAAAAACATATAAACCATTACGTCACGAACATAAAAGGCGTGGATCTGCGCTGGTATGAAAAAATGATGGATAAGTGCGGATACCGCTTTAAGGAGGAGTAAAATGATCGGCTTTGACATAGGCGGAACGAAATGCGCGGTATGTACGGGATACGAAAAGGACGGGCGTATCGTCGTAGAAGACAAGCGCGTCATAAAGACGGACCGCGGGGTTTCGCCTTATGAAACGGTCGACCGGCTCTGCGGCCTTGCCGAAGAGATGACGAACGATCTTTCCCTTATCGGCATATCCTGCGGCGGCCCGCTCGACTCGGAAAAGGGCGTTATAATGTCGCCGCCGAATCTGCCCGGCTGGGACAACGTTGATATCTGCGGATACCTGAGATCGCGTTACGGCGGCAAGGTGAATCTGCAAAACGACGCAAACGCCTGCGCGTACGCCGAATGGAGATACGGCGCGGGCAAAGGCACGAAAAATATGATATTCCTGACCTTCGGCACCGGGTTAGGCGCGGGACTCATACTGAACGGCGCGTTATATACGGGCACGAACGATATGGCGGGCGAGGCGGGACATATAAGACTTGCCGACGGCGGTCCCGTCGGTTACGGCAAAGTCGGCTCGTTCGAAGGCTTTTGCTCCGGCGGCGGCATAGCGAAGCTCGGCAGAGCTTACGCGGAAGAACGTTTATGCAAAAACGAGCCCGTTTCGTTCTGTTCTTCGCCGGATGAACTTGATGATATCACCGCAAAAAGCATAGCCGAGGCGGCTGACACCGGGCATGAGGACGCTAAAAAGATCTACGAAAAAAGCGGAGAGATGCTCGGCAGAGGACTGTCGGTACTGATAGATCTGCTGAATCCCGAGCGTATAGTGATCGGCAGCGTGTTTTCGCGCAGCGAAGCGCTTTTGCGTAAGCCGATGGAAGAGGCTCTGCGCCGCGAATGCATCCCGTATTCGCTTGACGTATGTAAGATCGTGCCGTCTGCGTTCGGCGACCGCATCGGAGATATCGCCGCGCTTTCAACGGCGTTGTTATAAAGGAGAAGAATTATGTTATACGAACGTTATCCGCGTCTTGCGGAATGTAAAGAAGATATAGAAAAAGCCGTCTCGCTTCTTATTGAATGCTTTGAGCGCGGTGGAAAACTGCTTATATGCGGCAACGGCGGCAGCAGCGCCGACGCTGATCATATCGTGGGCGAGCTGATGAAGGGGTTTTTGAAAAAACGCACTCTTGATGAAAAAACGAAAGAAAAACTCCAAAAAGCGGGTCTTGACGGAGCGCGGATATCAAGCCTGCAGGGCGCGCTGCCCGCGATATCGCTTTCGTCGCAGACGGCGCTTCTCTCCGCTTACGCAAACGACGCCGACCCGGACCTCGTTTACGCGCAGGAAGTGATCGGCTACGGCAAACCGGGCGACGTTTTGCTCTGCATATCGACGTCGGGCAATTCGAAAAACGTCGTTTTCGCCGCAAAAACGGCTTCGGCGCTCGGACTTACCACCGTCGCTCTGACCGGTAAAAACGAAAGCGAGCTGTCAAAGATCTGTTCCGTTGCCGTACGTGTGCCGGAGACGGAAACTTACAAAGTACAGGAGCTTCATCTTCCCGTGTATCATTATATATGCGAACGGATCGAAGCGAAGATTTTCGGTAATTGAGAACCGCAATTCGGGAGCCGCCGGTCCGGAACGTCAATTTTGCCAAAATGAACCGGCACGGTATTGCATAAGAAGACGTCGCCTCCGGCGACTTCTTTTTATCTTGGGGAGTACCCACCCTTGAGGTGAGTGAAGTTTGCGCCTGAGGCGCAAGTGAAGCAAAGTGAAGTATGACGCAGTGCGTCAAGTGAAGTACGGCTCGCAGACGAGCCGAGATAAGGTGTCGGCAAAGCCGACTTTCTTTGCGGCTTCGCCGCCCTTGGGGAG
>CACYEW010000163.1 GCA_902773455.1 uncultured Ruminococcus sp. | reverse complement strand
GCCGTTTTCGTCGCGCTCGCGCAGCGACCAGCAGTCGTCGATGACGATATACTCGTAACCGGCGTCTTTGAGCCCGCGTTCGATCATCGCGTCGGCGGTCTGCAGGATCAGGTCTTCGCTGATCTTATCCGCGAAAGTGTTCCACGAGTTCCAGCCCATGGGGGGAGTTTTGGTAAACATATTGATCTCCTTTTTAATAATTATTCTTCATTTGTGAAAATCACAAAATAAACGTCCCAATCCGCGGCAGAATCTTCTATATCGAATCTGACGTATTTATAGTAAGTCAACTCACCGTTACGGCTGAACATTCTTGAAAATCCGCCGTCTGACTTGATGATACTTGAGTTTTCGGGTAAAACCTCGTTCAAATATTTTTCGATCGCTGCGTCTGCCGTTTGCTTTAAGCCGTCGCCGACGGTCTCATTATCCGGACGGTCTTTATACCATGCTCTGTAAGCGGTATAAGCCGATACAAAACCGCCGTTCGTTACGCTTATCGTATATCCGACAGAGATATTTTCATTATACGCTTTCTTGAATGAAACGGGGTATTCGGCGTATCCGTCTTCGCCGGAAAGGTAATTCGGCTCCCCGACGGTCACGGCATAACCGCCCGTCTCTTTGCCGAGAAGTTTTGCGGCTTCGATCGCAGATGCGGCAGCCGTCTCCGCTGTCGCGGGATCGCCCGTTAAAGCGTATTCCGGAAACGCGCGTGCGTCGGCTCTGAAGGAAATTATTTCTTTTGTGCCGACAGCTTCATCGATCATGACGGATCCGCCGACGCCCTGATAAGTCTTGAATGACGTGAAACAGCGGTAATACTCATTGTCGCTGTTGTTCAGTAAGGACGCGTTTTCTTCATTATCGGCGTACCAATGATCTGCAAAAGAGGTCAGATCTGTATATTCACGGCCGAGGAACGTTAAATTCGCGTAAGAATATTCGGTTTTCTCAGAGCAGGGAAACGGGTAGTCGCGCACGGCAAGTATGCCGCCGAGTTCTCTCAGCTCGTTGACTGTCGGGATAGCCGTTTCGCCGGATCTTATAAGATATTCGGAGATGCTTTTATTTCCGAAAGAATTGCTCACTATATAAACCTTATCCGACGTAGGATCACATTTATCCGATTCCATGTCGGTCTGCTTTGCGTCAATCGTGCCTTCCAAAGCGGTTTCGCTTAAACCGGTCGACGTATTATCGATCGGTTTTGAATCACATGAAAACAATGAACTGAATATAAACAATACAATTAACAATAAATAATTGATGATGTGTTTTTTACGCATATCAGTTTTCAAAATCGGCGATCATATCTATCCTTGTCTGATGTCTGCCGCCTTCGAATTCGGTGTTCAGAAACAACTCTACCATGTCGATCGCAAGACCTGCGCCGACTACTCTGCCGCCGAGGCAGAGAACGTTCGCGTTATTGTGAGCGCGGGTCATGCGTGCGGAGAACGTGTCGGAACAGCAAGCCGCGCGGATGCCCTTGTGCTTGTTCGCCGCCATGCTCATGCCGACGCCGGTGCCGCAGACGAGTATGCCGCGGTAGCACTGACCGCTCTGTATCGCGGCGCAGGCTTTGTGCGCGTATTCGGGGTAATGCACCGATTCGCCGCTGCAGCCGAAATCGACGTATTCGATGTTCTTTCCGTCAAGGTACGCCTTGATCGCTTCTTTGAGTTCATAACCGCCGTGATCGCAGGCTATCGCAAGTATTTTCTTTTCCATGTTTATTCTCCCTTCGGATCGTTTTTTTCTTTTAATGTCCTCTCCGCCTGAGAGGGGCGCAGATATACCGGCTTGAAATTAAGATCGGTGAACACGCTCTTATTTTCCGCGGCTTCGTATTTATTATACGCCGCCTCCGCGACCTTCGACGCGGACTGAGATATAAGTTTATCCGGCGTTTTTAATACCGGTATATCTTTCAAAAAAGGTTCGAATACTCTGTACCCGTCGCCGTTTGCCATAACGGGCAGACCGTATTTTTTCAACTCTTCGGCGATCTGTTCGCCCGATACGGCGCGGTCTTCCGTAAGCCTTTGCGGCGCGTGACCGGATCTGAACAGAGCGTTATAAAACTGACCGCGTCTCGCGTCCATTACGGGGCATATCATGAAATCGCCCGGCACGTCGGCAAGCGTCAGCGCGAGCACGTCGAGCGTGGATACGCCGACGCAGGGTATATTTCTGCCGCAGGCAAGCCCGAGTATCACCGAGGCGCCTATGCGAACGCCGGTGAACGAACCCGGTCCGACGGTCGCCGCGAGCATTTCAACGTCGGCTATATCCGCGCCGACCGACGATATCATCGATTCTATCATCGGCATCAGCGTCACGCTGTGCGTTATTTTCGCGTTTATAAAACTCTCGGCAAGCGTTTGCCCGTCTTTCCAAAGCGCGCACGAAGCGGCGCCGGCGGTCGTATCAACTGCAAGTATCAGCATATCTCTATCACCCTTTCCGAATCTCCGTCGCCTTTGATCGTGACTTTTATCGCATTCTCCGGTATCGCGGACGGTACTTTTTCGCACCACTCGCAGAAGACTATCGCGCCCTCTTCAACGTAGTCGTAATATCCCGTCGAATAAAGATCGTCCTCGTTTTCTATGCGGTACAGATCGAAATGGTATATCCTCGGATCGCCGCCGTAGCAGTTTACTATCGAATACGTCGGACTGCATACCGGAGCGCGCGGATTGAGAACGGACACGGCGCCGCGTACGAAAGCCGTCTTGCCCGCGCCGAGATCGCCGTAAAGCGCGACGAAATCGCCCGGCTTCAGCTTTTTTGCAAGCTCCGAGCCGATTTGTTCCGTTTGAATTGCAGATCCTGACTTGAATATCATCCCGTTAAACCTCGAAAAAACCGGTTTTTTCGTATTTTCGACCTATTGTATCACAAATAAATGCAAAAATAAAGTCTTTTGCAAAAAATTTTTCAAACTATCTGCACAAAACACATATTTTTCAGCTATAATAATATTTGCGTAAAGCGTATTGCATAAAATTTCATCTCCGCTAATACTATGTATCAGTTATCGAAAGCGGAGGAACACGATATGCAGAACAGTTTTGCGCCGGAGGGATGCCTTTCCGGTACGAGAGAAAATACGGAATTCATAAGAAGCGAGGCGGGGCTTCGTTTAGCGAAAGAAACGGGCAAGATACTCGAGAGCACGGTGATATGCTGCGACCGCGAGCTCAATCTCACGGTCGCGCTCGGAAACACGGTCGGGGTGATACCGAAAGAAGAGGCGGTATATAATCCCGACGGATCGGCTGTAAAGGACATCGCGGTTATCACGCGCGTGGGCAAACCGGTCTGCTTCAAGGTCAAAGACATAATATGCCGCGACGGCGTGAGAAAAGCGCTGCTTTCAAGAGCCGAAGCGCAGAAAGACTGTATCGACGGATATCTTTCGTATCTTTTGCCGGGCGACGTGATACCGTGCCGGGTAACTCATACGGAGAAATTCGGCGCGTTCGTCGACGTCGGATGCGGAGTTCCGGCGCTTTTGCCGATCGACTGCATCTCCGTATCCCGCATATCGCACGCTTCGGACAGACTCAGGACCTCGATGACGCTCCGGTGCGTCGTGAGAAACAAAGAAGATGATCCGTTCCGTATGTTCGTAACGCTGAAAGAGCTTCTCGGCTCGTGGGAAGAAAACGCCGCCGGATTTTCAGCCGGTCAGACCGTGCGCGGTATAGTGCGCGGTACGGAGCCTTACGGCGTATTCATCGAGCTCACGCCGAATCTATCGGGACTTTCCGAATACAGAGACGATCTCAAGCAGGGCGACGAGGTCGCCGTATACATAAAGAACACGGACAAAAGAAAGATGAAAGTCAAGCTCGTGGTCGTCGGTTCGCTCGAAAAAACCGGGTTGAGCGAACTGAAATACTACACCGGATCAGACGTGACCCATATTTACCGCTGGCTGTACTCGCCGCCGTGCGCCGAAAAAACGGTCGAGACCGTGTTCGAATGATATGAAAGGATGAGAAAATGAAAAAGACGTTAAAAATCATAATAACGCTGATGCTGACCGCGGTCACGCTCGCGCTCTGTTCCTGCGACGCCGTAAACGATATAAGCGGCATCATCAAAAAATATACTCAGACTACGGAGGCGCCGGCGGCAGAGACGACCGGAAAGCAGACGGAGGAAGAGACGGAGGAAACGCCGCTTTCCGGAAAATACAGGGATCCGCTTACGGGTGAGCTTATCGACGACGATCTTTCGGGCATGCGCCCCGCCGCCGTCGTGATAAAAAACGACCGTCTCGCCGCTCCGCAGTACGGTCTTTCCGAAGCGGGGATCTTGTACGAGGCGGCGGTCGAAGGCGGTATGACGAGATTTCTCGCCGTGTACCCGGGCGTATCGTCGCTCGATAACGTCGGTCCCGTCATAGATTCGAGAACGTATTTCTACGATTTTGCCGCAAACCATGACGCGATGATCGTTATCGCCGGTTCGACCGCGGCGGGGAGAGAGCTTGCCGAAAAACGCAATATAACGGCTCTCGACGCGATAGTCGGCGAACTCGAGCCGGGTTTTGAGCGCAACGCGCAGCTCATATCGGAACGCGGAAGCGAAAACAGCATACTCGCAAAAGGCTCGGGACTCAAATTCCGCGCTCAGGCGCTCGGAGTGGAGATCAGGACCGATAAAGCGCCCGTTCCGTATACGATCCTTGACAGTATGGAAAACCGCGAAATGCCGGACGGCAAGCACTGCTCGAAGCTTTCGATACAGTTTTCAGCCAATATGAACGTTTATTTCACGTTCTCGACTCTCACGAATACGTATTCGAGATTTCAGTACGGAGATAAGCATATCGACGCAAAGACGGGAAAACAGCTTTCGTTTGCGAATCTGCTCGTTATATTCGCCGATCAGAATACCTTGAACCCGGC
>CACYEW010000162.1 GCA_902773455.1 uncultured Ruminococcus sp. | reverse complement strand
TTCGACGGCCTCGAAGAAAAGGGAAAGCTCACGCAGTATGTCATATAGTTTTTCTAACTGTGCAATAATATATAAGGGCTATCGCTTCTCGCGGTAGCCCTATAAAGTCCAAACCCGTTCAAAAGTTCGGACATATTAATGTTTTGTTTTATCATATTGATTTTCTTAATAATGCCAACTTATCTGTGGCGTTTCCTTTTTCATGCATTGTTACTGTTATCTCGGACGGCGTTCCGGTAGTTCTGTCATAATTGCCCGTATTGATTACCGTCCCGCCTTTTATATCTTTTATTTCGCCGAACGAGAAATGGAATGCTTTTGCCGTAACATCAATGCCGCATAACGAAAACGGCTGCGCATATACGCTTATATTCAAAGTTTCATATATCAGTTCATTCGGACAATCCAGTATTATGAAAAAATCTCCGTTTTCGTCGGTCAGTGCCGCGTTAAAATATGTCCTCACCCCGCCTTGCACGCGACCGGATACAATTGCGTATAATCCGGCGTCAGATAAACCGGTAAGTTCACCTCCGTAAGAGATATTCCCCCCGATAAATATTGAGTTTTCGCCCGGAATCCCGGCTTGAAGCAAGTTTTGATCTGCCGCTTTTGCTTCCTTAAGCACGCGCAAAGTGTTGCATACGGGATTGAAATAATAGTCTTCGTTATATGGATCAAGCATAAATAACGGTTCACCTGTATGTTTATCGACATCATCAAAATATGAAGCGACATCTGCATAAAGGGACGGTAAAAATGTATTAATCGCTTCTTCCGTATTTCCGGATTCATTATCACAATTTGCATTGTTTGATATAAAACCGAAATTGGAAATAAAATCATATCCCTTTATTCTCGCAGCGAAGAATAACTGTTTGTGCCATTCGTGTATGCTTTCACTTGACACTCCGTCAGAAACGTCTTGATCAACATTGATTTTAAAATAACCTGTCAACGAATCGGATTTATATTTGAAAGTTATCAGAGCCTTTGGTGTAATGACGTTGTCGCTATTGTCAATTGCAAACGAATTTTCAGATATCAATTCTATGTTATCATCAGTCTCAATGCTTATATATAGATTTTTGCATTGATTTACATCGCCGATGAATACAACTTCAAATGTAACCGTTTCCTCTGCCTTGACACCGATCCGATACGGAAACGCAGGAGAATTCAGTTTTGTCGGCACGAGTATGATATCTTTATCATGTTTGAAATATTCGTATGATAAATATGCTCTGCAGCGTCCGTCGCCTGGTTTCCCGTCGGAATAGCTGTCATTATCAGGTATTACCGAAATATCGATATTCCGTTCGGTCTCGGGTCCGGTTTGTGCAAATGTATCAAAGACTGTCTGCGGCGACGTTCCGGCTACCGCCGTGTCGATCGGCTTCTCTGCTCTGTTAGCGATAAGCGCCGTGCCGACCGTAACGACCGATATCAGTATCACCGCCGCGGCAAAGGCGGCGATGACCGAGAGGCGTCTTTTTTGTATTTTTCTTTTTTCATCGTAATTTCTTTTTCTTTCGTTGAGGCTTTGCATCATCATTTCAGTCGTCTTCATAAACGAACCCTCTTTCTTCAAGCATTTTTCTGAGTTTGTTTTTTATGCGGAACAGCTTTACCGATGCGGCGTTTTCCGTTCTGCCGGTAAGCGCCGCGGCTTCTTTTACGCTCAGCCCGTCGAAATAGGTAAGCCATATAAGCTCGCGCTCGTCAGGCGGCAGGAGATCGAGGCAGACGTAAAGCTCCTTATGCCGTTCGTTCTTTATGTATTCTTCTTCGAGGCTTTGCCCGTCCGATATCCGCTCCGCTTCTTCTTCGGGACTGAATTTTACTTTTTTGTCCCGCTTTATGCGGTTGAACGCCAGGCGCTTGCCGATACCGTAAAGCCACGTTTTGAAAGACGTGCTCCCGTCGTAACGCGGGCGTTTTACCATAAGACGGAAAAACGTGTCTTCACAAAGATCCTCCGCCAGATAGATATCGTGCACGTAACCGTTCAAAAACAGTATCAGCCCGTCTTTATACGTATCGACGATCATCTCAAGTCCGGACGCGTCGCCCGAAAGGTACGCCGCGTAGTATTCCGCTCCTTTATCCATATGTACTCCCAAAACTGCAGTTTCTGCCTATTATACAATCGACGGAAGAAAATCTTACACGTTTTTTTGATTTTTTTCGAAAAAAAGCAAAAATGCAGCTTCGCGGCTGCATTTTTATACCGTACGGTTTATTTTTTCTTTTTGAATATCAGAAGTCCCGCGACGGCGGCGACGGCGATCACCGCGATCATGATAACGACGATAAGAAGAGTATCGCTCTTTTTGCCCTGTTCCTCCGCGCGTTTTGTTTCGTTTTCCTTCGTTTCGGCGGGTTTTGCCTCTTCCGTTTTCGCTTCGGTCTTCGCTTCCGTCACCGGCCCGGTTTTCGCTTCGGTTTGCGCTTCCGTCACCTGTTCGGTCTTCGCCTCGGTTTCAGCCTCGGTCGCCGCTTCTGTCGCGGCGGCGCCGGACGCTTCCGTTTTCTTCTTGAACGTATAGATCGACTCTCTCAACGGGTTGCCCTCGGTACCGTCCGCGTATTTCGCCGTTATTTCGACGTTATGCTTGCCCTTTTCCACGTTTGAAAGATCTATCGTGAGCATTATGCGGTAGCCGAAGAAATCTTCGAGTCCGTTTGTGAGCGAATATTCGAGCAGCGCGGTTTCGAGCGTGTAGTCGCGGAAAGCGTCGTTGTCGCCCGAAACGTCGTTATCGTCGCGCGTATCGACGGTCGTGACCGTCCACACGGTCTCCGCGTCGTCGAGCTTGTAGCCGATCGCGGTTATTTCGGTATCCACGCACGACCAGCAGTATATCTGCCAGAAGCGTTCGTCGTCGTCAAGGACCGGATACCCTTCTTCAACGTAGTGATTGGAATTCTCCGCCGCGGAAGCATACAGAGCGGGCGCCGACGCGAGCATGAGAGCGGCGAGTATGACCGATATTATTTTTTTCATATTCTTCTCCATTCTGCTGATTATTTCCATTATAGCACAAAAAACGAAAATGTCAAGTTTCTGCCGGGGATGATTAAAATTTAACAAATATTTTCCCTATTACGCTTTAATCCGCGCTTAAGACGTATTATTATGTAAAAAAACGAACCGGAGATCGAAATGAAAAACAAGGTCTTTTCAATAATATCTTTACTCATCTGTCTGTCAATCCTGATTTCGTGCGCGGAAAATCCGCCCGCCGATACGAAAAAGCCCGTCACGGAGACGGCGGCGCAAACGCTCGACACCCTGCCCGAGAGCCTCGCCGCCGATACGTCCGCGACCGGGACCGAAGGACCGGCGACGGCGCCTCAGACCGAAAAGGCGACCGAGCCTCCGACGACGGAGGCGCCCGCAAACCCCTACGGTATATTCACATACAACCCGAGAGTGAACGTCAACGTATCCTCGCCTTACTGCATCCTGATAAACGCGAAGACGAACGAGATACTTTACACTAACTGCGACGTCAACGAGAAAATATATCCGGCGAGCACGACAAAGCTGCTCACCGCGATAATCGCGCTCAAATACGGCGACCCGAAAGCCGTTTTCACCCCGGGAGACGAGCTTTCCCTGCTCGCCGCCGATTCGTCGAGAGCGTATATAAAATCTCAGCACTCGCTCACGCTTGAAATGCTTATCGAGGGCATGATGCTCCCGTCCGGCGGAGACGCGGCTTACGTCGTCGCCGCGGGCGTCGGCAGGATCATCGCGAAAAACGAGAGCCTGACCGGAGTCGAAGCCGTCGCCGTATTCGTCGACGAGATGAACAAATACGCAAAAGAGCATAATCTGACCGGCTCGCATTTCACCTGCCCCGACGGCTATCACGACGACGATCACTATACCACGCTTCTCGACATCATGACGATCTCGCGTTACGCTCTGGACGAGCCGATCATAATGAAATACGCCGGCACGTACCGCGACGACGTCAGATACGCGAGCGGCCACAAAAACACCTGGACTAACACAAATCAGCTGCTCGACAGCGACAGCCCGTATTTTTACGAAAACGCGATAGGGCTTAAGACCGGTACGACCGACGAAGGCGGCTACTGCCTCGTTTCGGCGGCGGCTCTCGGCACGAAAGAGGTTCTCGCCGGAGTGTTCGCCGCGCCGAGATCGAGCACGCGCTTCAACGATTCGCGTGCGCTCCTCGTGGCGGGAATGATCGCGTCCTGACCGATATACGCAAAGCTTCGTAATATCTTAAAACCGCCCCGACGGGCGGTTTTTCCGTTTCCGCCGGTACGCGCTTCGGTCCGCCATTATTAAAAATTTGTAAAATATCGGATCGCGCTATTGCAATTACAGACGTTATATGATAAAATACGTTCAAATAAATACCATTGAATACGGTTTGAAAAGTTGTAGACTGAGTAGATTAAATATTTATCCGGTTCGAATCCGGAACAACCACCATTACTGTATTTGAGTTTCGGCGCGAAGACTTTGCCTTTTTGTTTCGGCGTGGGCTCGCGTTATGAATTCATCAGTCAGATAATTGCCGTATTCCGGTTTCATTTCTTTGGTGAGAAGAGTGCAGCTGACCGCGCGGGCGATTTGCGCCGCGCGATGAGAGCGCTCTTTGTTTTTTTTGAAACGTCCGCTTGCGAAGAAGCGGACCCGTCCGACCGTATACGAGCGGCGCGTATAACGTTCCGCTTAAAATATAAAATTCAGGGAAAACAAAAAAATGAAAATCAGAATCATCTCGTTAATCCTCGCGCTGCTTATGCTCGCCGCGGCGTTCACCGCCTGCAATCAGCCGAACGCGCCCGACACGGAAAAGGCTACCGAAGCCGCAACGGAGCAGGCGCCGGCGGAAACGAAGGAAGCCGGAACGAAAGAAGCCGTTACGGAAGAAAACTACGACGGCAGGCTCGTACCGGATCACTCGATGCAGCTCAAATACGCAAAATGCTTCAGCGTTGATTATTACAAGGGCGGCTACAAGGTGGCGAAGCTCATAGACGGCACGACGATGCTCATCGTTCCGGAAGGAATGAGCGTACCCGCGGACAAGCCCGAGAACGCAATAGTCCTTCAGCAGCCCGTAACGAACATCCTCGTTTCCTCCACCCCCGTCACCTCGCTCATCAACGCCATCGGCGCTCTCGACGCGATAAGCCTCACCACCTACGACGTGGATTCGTGGTACATCGACGACGTGAAGAAAGCGCTTACCGACGGCAAGCTCACCTATATCGGCGATTACAAAGCGCCCGATTACGAAAAGATCGTCGCCGCGGGAACGACTTTCGCGTTCTTCTCGACGATGCTTACCGACGACGTGAAGGCGCAGCTTGACAATCTCAAAGTGGACGTTGTGCTCGACCAGTCGGCAAAAGAAGATCATCCGCTCGCCCGCGTCGAATGGGCGAAGCTTTACGGCGCGATATTCGATAAGGAAGAATCAGCCGAAGCCGTGTTCAACGCGCAGGACAATTACGTAGAAGAGCTTTCGAAGCTCGAAAAGACCGGCAAGACGGTGGCGATGTTCTACATCACCTCCAAGGGCGTGCTCTACGCGAGAAACGCTGACGACTATATGTCCAAAATGATCGCGATCGCCGGCGGCGAATACGCGCTTTCCGACGTCGGAGTCGGAGAGACCGGCACCGCGAAAATGGAGCTCGAAGCGTTCTACGATAAGGCGAAGGACGCGGATTATATAATCTACATCTGGTCGCTCGGCGGCAAGCCCGAAACGCTCGAAGCGTTTCTTGAACGCGCCGCCATCCTTTCGGATCTCAAAGCGGTGAAAAACGGCAACGTATGGTGCACCACGCCCGACTATTTCCAGATCCAGAACACGATAGGCAGCATGATAAACGATATGAGACTGATGCTTGACGCCGACGGGGAAACCGACAGGCTCACGTATCTGTTCAAGCTTAAATAATGGGACCTTTGATCGGCAATGATCGCGCCGCGGCGCAGGACGTTTACGCGGCGGACCGGAGAGGCAAAAGGAATACCGCGAGATATATCGCGGTATTCCTCTCGTTCTTCGTTTTACTGATCGCCGCCGTCGTCATAAGCATACGCGTCGGCAGCGTCGATATCTCCGTAAAAGAGATATTTCACATAATATTCACCGGCGACCCCGAAAACAAGGTCGCCTATAACGTTATATGGAAGATCCGTCTTCCGCGCCTCGCTCTCGCGGCGCTTCTCGGCGGAGCGCTTTCGCTTTCCGGCTTTCTGATACAGACCTTTTTCCGTAATCCGATAGCCGGTCCTTTCGTGCTGGGCGTTTCTTCCGGCGCGAAAATGTTTCTTGCGGTCACCACCATAGCGATGAACGGTATTTTCGGCTCCATGCCGCTTTCCGTGACCGTGATCGCCTCCTTTGCCGGTTCTCTGCTTTCTCTTCTCGTCGTTCTCGCTTTCACCGGCAGAGTCAAAAATATGTCTGTACTGTTGGTCATAGGCATTATGATCAGTTATATCTGTTCAGCCGTGACCGATCTTCTCATAAATTTCGCAAACGAATCGGAAATAGTGAATCTCACTCACTGGTCGATGGGAAGCTTTTCCGCGGCGACCTGGCAGGACGTGAAAATATCGGCGTTCATAGTATTTCCGGCTCTGCTCTTCGCGTTTCTTCTGTCCAAGCCGATGGGCGCTTATCTGCTCGGAGAGGGCTACGCGCACAGTCTCGGAGTCAACGTAAAACCGTTCAGAGTCCTTCTGATACTGATCACCGGAGTTCTTTCCGCATGCGTGGCGGCGTTCGCCGGTCCCATTTCGTTCGTGGGCATAGCCGTGCCGCATATCGTGCGCCAGCTTCTGAAAACGACCAAACCCATACTCATGATACCGGCTTCGTTTTTGTGCGGCGCCCTGTTCTGCGTTTTGTGCGACCTTGCGGCAAGATCCCTGTTTTCGCCCGCGGAGCTTTCGATCAGCACCGTGACGAGCGCGATCGGCGCACCGATAGTGATCTGGCTGATGATATCGAGGAGGCGTAAAAATGACATCTGAAAACACAGCGCCGAAATTACGGCTCGACTCGCTGACGGTCGGTTATAACGGCAAGCCGCTTATTTCCGATATTTCGCTTTCGCTCAGAAAGGGCGAGATAATATCGCTCATCGGTCCGAACGGCGCGGGAAAATCGACCGTGCTGAAAAGCATCACCCGCCATATAGCCGCGATCTCCGGCACCGTTTATCTCGACGAAAAGAACATGAAAACGATCGGCGGGAAAGAAACGGCGCAAAAGCTCGCCGCCGTGCTCACCGACCGCGTAAAGCCGGATCTTATGAGCTGCTTTGAATTCGTTTCGGCGGGGCGTTATCCGTATACGGGCAGCTTCGGTATGCTCACCGCTCACGATAAAGAGGTCGTTTTATCGGCGCTTGAAAAGGTGAACGCGCTCGATATAGCCGACAGGGATATTTCGCAGATAAGCGACGGTCAGCGCCAGCGCGTTCTGCTCGCGCGAGCCATCTGCCAGGAGCCCGAGGTAATAGTGCTTGACGAACCGACCTCGTTTCTCGACATCCGCCACAAAATAGAGCTTCTCGATATACTTTCGGATATGGCGAAGAAAGGCGGGATCTCGGTCATAATGAGTCTGCACGAGATAGATCTCGCGGAGCGGATATCGGACAGGATAGTCTGCGTAAAAGGCGACAGGATAGCCGCCTTCGGTACGCCCGAAGAGATATTTTCCGACGGTACCCTGAGAGAATTATACGAAATAAACAGCGGCTCGTTCAACGCTCTGCTCGGCAATATCGAGCTCAAAGCTCCGCGGGGCGAAATAAAATGCTTCGTTATCGGCGGAGGCGGATACGGCGTGCCGTTTTACCGCGCCCTTCAAAAGCGCGGCGTGCCGTTTGCTGCGGGAATACTTCAAAAAAACGATCTTGACACGGCGGTCGCTCTGCCGCTTGCCCAGACGGCAGTGACGGCCGCGCCGTATTCGGCGCCGACGGAGGACGAGATCGCCGAAGCGAAAAGGCTGATCGACGCCGCCGGTACCGTTATCGACTGCGGCTGTCCTTCGGGCGAATACAACCGGTATAACGCCGAACTCATAAAATACGCGGAGGATAACGGCAAAACGGTGATAAGGTCGCTGTACGGGCTTTCGGAGGCGGAGTTATGAAGATCCCGAGAATAATGATAGCCGGAGTTTCGAGCGGAAGCGGCAAAACGACCGCGGTCTGTACCGTATTATCGTTGTTAAAGCAGGAAAATATCGCCGTAAAGGCGTGTAAATGCGGACCTGATTACATAGACCCGATGTTTCATAAGACCGTCACCGGCGTGCCGTGCGCCAACCTCGATCCGTTTTTCTGCGGCGAAGATCTGCTCGGATATCTGCTTTGCAAAAACGCGGGCGAAAGCATAACTGTCATAGAGGGCGTTATGGGATATTACGACGGCACCGGCAAAACGGGGTCGGAAAACAGCACGTACACCGTTGCGAAGCGCACCGGTACGCCCGTCGTTCTCGTCGTCGACGCGAAAGGCGCCTCCGCTTCGCTGCTTGCGGCAGTCGAGGGCTTTCTTAACTATGCGCCGGACAGCGGTATAAAAGGCGTGCTTTTCAACCGCATATCGAAAATGAATTACGAAAACGTTACCCGCCTTATGAAAGACCGCTTTGCAGATACGGTGATGCCCGTCGGGTATATACCGGAGCTTCCGGAGCCGTGCCGCATACCGTCGCGGCACCTCGGTCTCGTGACCGCTGCCGAGATCGGCGATCTGACGGAGCGCATTGAAAAGACCGCGGAGCTTTGCAGGGAAACGGTCGATATCAAAGCGATGCTTTCGCTTGCGGACCGCGCGCCCGAGCTTACGTTCACGGCGCCGCCGATAAAACGTTACGGCAGAATACGCCTTGCGGTCGCGTACGACAGAGCTTTCTGCTTTTACTACGACGATACGCTGAAAGCGTTTGAAGAGTCGGGAGCGGAGATCAGATACTTTTCGCCTCTTTCAAACGAACCCGTCCCGGAAGACTGCGACGGGCTCATAATAGGCGGCGGTTATCCCGAGCTTTACGCAAACGAACTCGAAGCAAACGCGATATCAAAGCAAAGCGTAAGCGCGGCGATATCGTCGGGCATGCCGACGGTCGCCGAATGCGGAGGCTTCCAATACCTCGGAAAAGAGCTTGACGGACGTGAGATGTGCGGCGTGTTAAGCCATTCGTCTTCGGACGCGGGCCGTCTCGTACGTTTCGGCTACGTTACGCTCAGATCAAAAAAGGACGGTCTTTTCGGCAAAGCGGGAACGGAGCTTCGCGCCCACGAATTCCACTACTGGGACAGTACCGACAAAGGAAACGGTTTCACGGCGAGAAAGCCGAACGGCAGAGAGTGGGAATGCGGCGTATATACGGATACTCTGTACGCCGGTTATCCGCATCTTTTCCTGCCGTCAAATCCGGAAGCCTTTGAAAATTTCTGTAAAAAATGCCTTGCGTATAAGGAGAATAAAAAATGATCGTCACGGATCCCGAAAAAATAGAAGAGCGCAGTATGCAGATAATAGAAAGCGAGCTGACCGCGGATATACCCGAAGAAAACAAAGCGGTCGTCAAGCGCGTGATCCACTGTACCGCCGATTTCGATTACGCCGTAAATCTCGCTTTTTCGGATCGCGCCGTAAAAAAAGCGCTTGACGCGCTGCAAAACGGGTGCGATATAGTCACCGACACCAATATGGCGAGATCGGGCGTCAACAAAGCCGCCGCCGCGAAGCTCGGCTGCGGGATATACTGCTTTATGAGCGACCCCGACGTGGCGGAGGCGGCAAAAGCGAGAGGCTGTACGAGAGCCGCCGTATCGATGGAAAAGGCGGCGTCGCTTGAGCGGCCGCTGATATTCGCGATAGGCAACGCGCCGACGGCGCTTCTCCGGCTTTGCGAGCTCATTGACGAAAAAAAGATCGCGCCGAAGCTCGTTATCGGCGTGCCGGTGGGATTCGTAAACATAATCGAATCAAAAGAAGAGATAATGAAAAGAGACGTGCCGTTCATCGTCGCAAAAGGCCGCAAGGGCGGCTCTAACGTCGCGGCGGCGATAGTCAACGCGCTGATGTATCAAATAACGAGATAATGGAAAGCTTTATAACGAAAGACGGAAAAAAGCTCCGCCGGGGATATACGACAGGCTCCTGCGCCGCCGCGGCGGCGAAATCGGCCGCGCTGACGCTTTTTTCGGGAGTCAGCCCGGATACCGTTCACCTCGTCACCCCCTGCGGAACGGAGCTCGATCTGAAGGTCGTCGATACCGTTATCGGCGACGGCTTCGTCACCTGCGGCATCGTCAAGGACGCGGGCGACGACCCGGACGTTACCGACGGTATAACCGTTTACGCCCGCGTTGAAAAAACCGGCGAACCTTACGGTATCGGGATCGACGGCGGCGAAGGCATAGGCCGTGTAACGAAGCCGGGTCTCGATCAGCCGGTTGGAGCCGCCGCAATAAATTCAACGCCGCGCAGAATGATAACCGAAGAGCTCCGCTCCGTGTGTGAAGACAACGGATATACGGGCGGTCTGAGAGTCGTTGTTTCGACGCCCGCGGGCGTGCAGATCGCAAAAAAGACGTTTAATCCGAGGCTCGGCATCGAAGGCGGTATCTCGATACTCGGCACTACCGGCATAGTCGAGCCGATGAGCGACGCGGCGGTCGTTGAAACGATACGCGCCGAGCTTTCGCTCCGCGCGGCGGCGGGCAAAAAGTCCGTGCTGTTCACGCCCGGCAATTACGGCGCGGAATATATAAAAAACAGTCTTGGGATCGATCCGGATATCGCCGTCACCGTCTCGAACTTTATCGGCGACGCTTTTGCGCTCGCCGCGGATCTCGGTTTTGAGTCGGCTCTGCTCGTCGGGCATATCGGCAAGCTCGTAAAGCTCGCGGGCGGTATGTTCAACACTCATTCGAGATACGGCGACTGCCGCGCGGAGATCTTCGCTTCTCACGCAGCTTTGTGCGGCGCTCCCGCCGACGCGGTCAAAGCCGTGATGAACGCCGCCGTTACCGACGATATGCTCGCGATAATCGACGGCGCGGGGCTTCGCTATGCAGTAATGAAAAGCGTTACGGAAAAAATCGAAGCGCAGCTTGAAAACCGCCGCCCGGGCTCGATGCAAACGGGCGTGATGACGTTTTCAAAGGTTTTCGGAGCTCTCGGCGAAACGGAAAACGCGCAAAAAATACTGAAAACGATCCGAGGAGAATACTGATATGGTGCATATAGTCGGCGCCGGATGCGGCGCCCCCGATCTCATAACGCTGCGCGGCAAGGCGCATATCGAAAACGCTGACGTCATAATTTACGCAGGTTCTCTCGTGAATAAAGAACTGCTGAAATTTGCAAAGCGCGGGTGCGCGATCCATGACAGCGCGAAAATGACGCTCGAAGAGATAACCGCCGTCATGACCGAAGCGGAGGCGAAGGGTCTTACGACCGTTCGTCTGCACACCGGCGATCCGTCGCTTTACGGCGCGATAGGCGAGCAGATGCGCGAAATGGATAAGCTCGGAATAGAATACGACATAACGCCCGGCGTCAGCTCTTTTTCCGGAGCCGCCGCCGCGCTTAAAACGGAATACACCCTGCCGGACGTATCGCAGACCGTGATAATCACGCGCGCGGCGGGAAAAACTCCGGTGCCTGAAAAAGAAGCTCTGCGGTCGCTTGCCTCTCACGGCGCGACGATGGTACTGTTTCTGAGCGCGGGACTTCTGAAAGAGGCGGAGGACGAGCTTATCGCCGGCGGATATCCGCCCGACGCTCCCGCCGCGATAGTTTACAAGGCCTCGTGGGAAGACGAAAAGGTCTGCCGCTGTACCGTCGGCACGCTGCAAAGGACCGCGCAGGAAAACGGCATAAAAAAGACCGCGATCATAACCGTCGGCGGCTTTTTACAAAGCGGATTCGCGCGCTCGCATCTGTATGATCCGGATTTTTCCACGGAATTCCGGGAGGCGAAAAAATGAATTACTGCCTTTTCTGCTTTTCGGATTCCGGGGCGGAGCTTGCAAAAAAACTGTGCGGACTTCTGAAAACCGACATAAAATGCGTCCATACGACCGAAAAATTCGCCGCTAAGTACGGATTTACGGCTCACGAAAGAGTCGCCGACGCCGTCGGAGAGCTTTTTGCGCATAACGACGCGCTGATATTCGTCGGCGCGTGCGGTATAGCGGTGCGCGAGATCGCGCCGCATATAAAGAGCAAAACGACGGATCCCGCCGTCGTCGTGATCGACGATAAAGGCAGGTTCGCGATCCCGGTATTATCGGGGCATATAGGCGGCGCGAACGAGCTTGCCAAAAGGATCGCGGAGCTGATCGGAGCGCAGGCGGTGATCACCGCGTCAACCGACGGCGCCGGCAAATTCTCCTGCGACGCGTGGGCGGCAAAAAACGGCTTTGCGATCTCGTCGATGAAGGCGGCGAAAGAAATCTCCGCCGCGATACTCGTGCGCGATATACCGGTCTGCTCCGAATACGACCTGCCCGACGTTTTGCCGAACGGACTTTACCGCGGCGGCGAAGGCGAGCTCGGAATCTATATCGGAGTGCGAAAAAAAGAACCGTTTGAGACCACGCTCCGTCTGATACCGCGTTCGCTCTGCCTCGGGATCGGCTGCAGGCGCGGAACCGGTAAGGAAACCATGGAAAACGCGGTGAACGCCGTGTTCGACAAATACGGACTTGATATCCGCGCTGTCGGCGGGATCGCTTCGATCGACCTGAAAAAGGACGAGGCGGGACTGCTCGGTTTCGCAGCAGAGCTCGGCATAGAGCCGGAGTTTTACTCAGCGGATGAGCTGAATTCCGTTACAGGAGATTTTGAAGAATCGGAATTCGTCAGAAAAACCGTCGGCACGGGAAACGTGTGCGAACGCGCCGCTGCGCTCGGCGGAGGAAAGATAACGGTGAAAAAGACGGCGGAAAACGGCGTGACCGCCGCCGTCGCCGAAAAGAACGTGAGGATCGTATTTTGAAAAAACTGTACGTTGTGGGAATAGGCGCAGGCAATTACGACGGCATGACCGTCGGCGCCGTGAAAACGCTTGAAAAAGCCGATATGATCGTAGGCTATACCGTATACTGCGATCTGATGAGGCCGTATTTTCCGGATAAGACCTTTCTCTCCACCCCGATGATGAAAGAGATAGAACGGTGCCGTCTGGCGCTGGAGCACGCCGCAAACGGCGAGACCGTCGCCGTGATCTGCTCCGGCGACGCGGGCATTTACGGCATGGCTTCGCCGATACTCGAGCTTGCCGGCGAATACGGCGTTGAGGTCGGGATCGTCGCCGGCGTGACCGCCGCCTCTTCGGGCGCCGCTCTGCTCGGGTCTCCGCTTACCTGCGACTTTTCCGTGATAAGCCTTTCCGATCTTCTGACTCCGCCCGACGTCATCGGAAAGCGGATCGAGTGCGCGGCGGCATCAGATATGTGCATCGTGATATACAATCCGTCGAGCAGAAATCGCGCGGATCACTTGAAAAAAGCCTGCGAGACCGTATTGAGATACCGCTCTCCCGATACAGTATGCGGCGTCGCGCAAAACATCGGCAGAGAGGGCGAAAACAGCCGCGTCCTCACGCTCGCGGAGCTTTCGGAGGCAAAAACCGATATGTTCTCGACCGTGTTCATAGGCAATTCGGCGACGAAGATAATAAACGGCAGAATGACGGTACCGAGAGGATATAAAAATGTCTGACAAGATCTGTATTTTCGCAGGCACGACCGAGGGCAGAAGGCTTGCGGAGCTTTTGAAAAACGCCGCGGAAACGACCGTTTGCGTTGCGACCGAGTACGGAGAGGTAATGCTTGACGGGATCGACGGAATAACCGTTTTCTCCGGCAGGATGGATGACGGCGAAATGACGGCGTTCTTTGAAGAAAAACGCTTTGACAGGATCATCGACGCCACGCATCCGTACGCAAGGACCGTCACCGAAAACATAGCGGCGGCGGCAAAGGCGGCCGATATACCGCTTATGCGGATCCTGCGCGAAAAGGACCGCCCGGTCGAAGGCGCGGTATACGTTTCGTCGGTAAGCGAAGCGAGAGATTTTCTCTGCGGCACGGAAGGCAATATATTCATAACCACCGGCTCAAAGGAGCTTTCGTCGTATATAGGGCTCGATATGTCGAGGGTATGGGCAAGGGTACTGCCCGTCGCATCGTCTTTGCAGGCGTGCGCGGAAGCGGGCGTTTTGTCGCCTCACGTTATAGCCGCGCAGGGACCTTTTTCGGAGGAGATGAATCTCGCTCAGCTGAAAATGATCGAAGCGAGATATCTCGTAACGAAGGATTCCGGAAAAAACGGCGGATTCGATGAAAAGATAAAAGCCGCAAAGGCGGCG
>CACYEW010000161.1 GCA_902773455.1 uncultured Ruminococcus sp. | reverse complement strand
TGAACCGTCGCACCCCAAAGTAAGTGAAACGACTTTGGGAGGGGTTAAGGGGGTTTGGGGGTTGTAGGGGTGGGAACCCCCAAGGTAAAAAGAAGTCGCGATAGCGACACCTTGACCCGGCTTAAGCCGTATATCACCGCGGCCGCGCCGTTATTTACGCTTCGCGCCGGCTCTGCTGAAGAAACAAAAACCGTATGTATTGACATATACGTTACTTTCTGATATAATAAAGAAAAGCCAAGACAAAAGGAGAAACAATGATGAAGAAAGCATTAAAGGTCATCGCTCTGTTGACGGTGCTCGCTGCTTTGTTCGCGGTAGCGGCGGCGGCGATCCCGGCGCTTAAAGGCGAAAGCTCTCACAAAGAAAAAGAGCTTTATAACGGAGTAACGCTGTCGAGAGTCACGACTCCGACCGAATCGGTCTATAATAACCAGACCTTCAACATAGTCGAGTTCGACCTCAAACAGCGCGATCTGTATCTCGATACGTTTTATTATAACGACAGCGCGACGAAGCTCTCCCGCGTTATCGACGATATTCCGCAGTTCCATTCAAAGAACCCGGATAAGACGGCGATAGCCGCCGTAAACGGCGATATGTGGATGGTCTCGTATTCTCAGGCGAGAATAGAGGGCAAGCCGCATACCAACGCCGCGATGGGCGGTTATACCGACGACGTCGTCAAAAAAGAAATGACCGTTTCCCGTTCCTATAACGTTGTGAACGGCGAGATCTACACCTCGGGGACCATACCGCAGGAGACGCCTTACGCCGGTCCTTCCTGGTCTTTCGGCATTACGGACGACTTCGTACCGTACCTCGGCAGACCGACCGTGGACGTCAAAGCGACCGACAATACAAACGGTAAATCCGTAAAGATAGACGGTATAAACCGTCTGCCGGCAAACAACGCGATAATTATGTATACCGACAGGCTCATGGGCTCGCTGACCGGCTTCGCGCTCGATTCGTCGTACGAGCTTCTCATCGAATTCGACGAGGATTATACGCCTAAGCACGGCATGAACGTGACGGGCAGAGTCGTCGCAAAATACGGTCCCGAGGATGCAGAAAACCCGGGCAAGATAAACGAAAGACAGATGGTGCTCACCTCCCGCGGCAATACCGTAGATAAACTGAAACAGTTTTCAGTGGGCGACGAGATCAACATAACGATCTCCGTAGGCGACCTTGAAGGCAACGGCGAGGCGTGGCAGAGAGTACAGTCCGCAATAGGCGGCAACATCGTCATAACGAACAAAGGCGTCAACACCGGCAACGGAGTTGAAGGCGGTTATCCGACGACCATGGTCGGCTTCACGAACGAAGGCAAGGTGCTTCTCATAGCCATGAACGGCAGAAACCAGGGCGGCGTCGGCGCGAACGGTGCGAGACTCAGCCAGCTCGCGAAGGATCTCGATCTGAACAGCTCGTTCATACTCGACGGCGGCGGCTCGATGACGATGGTCGTCAGAGACGGAACGACGTATTCTCACGTCAGCCATGCGATAGACAGCAACGGTACGGCGTACCGTACCGTGAACAACGCGTTCATACTCTCATACGGACCCGAAAGACGCGAGCAGGGCGAATTCAAGATCAGCGCTCCGATAAAGATAACCGATCCGACTAACCTTTCCTTCCCGACGGAACAGCACGTCACCACCGTGGTAGGTCAGACGAACCAGGCGACCGCCGCGTGGGAAGACGAATGTCTGAAGCTCTCGGCTTACGAAATAGCGACGCCGGCGGCGATGGCGGACCCGTACGTTTCGATCAGCTATCTGGGAATCGAGAATACCGCGAGCGCGAATACGTATAAATACATATCATACGTATATAAGATACCCGCTTCGAACTCGCAGGCGCAGTACAGCAGCGAGGTTTTCTGCCAGTGTGAAGGCAGAGGCGCCGAAGGCGGTCAGAGCGTGACGGGAACGGTCAAACGCACCGGCAAATTCGAGGTCGTGACGTTCAATCCGTCAAGGCTCTCGAAATGGAAAGGCACGATAACGAGCCTTCGCGTCGACTTCTTCTTCGGAGCGATGCAAAACGGCGACTGCATCTATATACACAATATAATCCTCTCGAAGACCGCGGAAGAAGCCAAAGCGACCGCAGCGGCGATAGCGAGAGAGCTGAACGGCGAACCGCCGGAGACCGAACCGCCCGTAACGGAACCGCCGGTGACCGAGCCGCCCGTGACCGCGGCTCCCGATACGGAGCCGCCGGTAACGAAAGCGCCGGAGACGGATCCGCCGAGGACCGAGGCTCCCACGGAAGCGCCGACCGAAGCGCCCACGGAAGCTCCCACAGAAGCGCCTACCGAGGCGCCGACCGAAGCTCCCACGGACGCTCCGACGGAAGCCCCGACCGCCGCGCCTACCGAAGCGCCGACCGATCAGCCGACCGAACCGCCCACGGACGCTCCGACCGAAGCACCCACGGCGGAACGGACGGAAGAAAAGACCGAAAAAGCCCCCGTTACCGATAAAGCCGAAGAACCCGAAGGCGGTATCAATCCCGTGATCGCGATAATCGTAGGCGTCGCGGCGGCGGCCGTATCGGCTACTGTCGCAATACTGATCATCAAAAAGAAAAAT
>CACYEW010000160.1 GCA_902773455.1 uncultured Ruminococcus sp. | reverse complement strand
CTTGCGATATGACGAAACTGTTTTTAAGAAAAGCTGATTACGCGTATAATTAAAAAAAAAAAAAAAAATAAAAGAATGGCTCAGAAACAAGATCGAAAAGAAAATCGGCGAGTATAAGGTTATCTTGATAAAGAATAAAAAGGCCGGTTATTTCCGATTCGCAGCGGAAGAAGGGAAATACGAGCTCGACGATCTGTATATACTGCCTGAATACCGCGGGCAGGGAATCGGTTCGCGTGTGATGGAATACTGCCTGAAAAAAGCCGATAAACCGGTTTTTCTGTACGTGTTCAAAAACAATCTGCCCGCAGTACGCTTATATGAAAAATACGGGTTCAGAGAGATCGAGTCTGTCACGTCGACGCGCATGATAATGCAAAAGGATCCGCGATAAAAAAATTCAGCGCGTTTCGGCCCGGCGGCTCTTTCAACGCGCTGAGTGGTATTCATTCGGTCAAAACAGCATAATAAAACAGAGCGTTTCCAAAACGGAAACGCTCTTGTCGTTTGATCAGTTTTCGATGAATTTCTTCATCGTATCGGTCACCTCTTCTACGGGGACCGACGACGTGATGACGATCTGCAGAGGGGCGTACCTTACGGTCAGCTTTTCGCATTCGTTAAGGAATTTTTCAAAGCCGACAACGTCGTTGCTGCATATCTTCAAAGCGGAGTCGATGAAAATATGCGTGATATCGTAATTGCTTGCAAGTATGCCGGCAACGAAACCGAAAAGAGATTGACCGTCGGTGACAAAATAATTGTCGGTATCGATGAGGCGGGCTTCATGCTTGATATCGTGTATCAGCTTGTTGCCTTTTTCAAGACATACGACGCAGCCGTGAGATTCATCTACCGCTTTATTCGTCAACTCGATGAGTTTCTTCGTTTTACCGGTGCCTTTTACTCCTACGATAAGTGATAACATTATGTAAACCTCCGTTTATTGTTTCTGATCTTATTATATCGCGTATAAGTTAAAATTTCAATAACAATTTGAATATTTTCGGAAAAACATACTTAAGAACGCTTTGCAAGCAGTTCTTTGCGCAGATCTTCATATCCCGGTTTTCCGAGAAGAGCGTACATATTCTTCTTATACGCTTCGACGCCGGGCTGATCGAACGGATTTACGCCGAGAGTATAACCCGATACACCGCAGGCGTATTCGAAGAAATACACCGCGTAGCCGAAGTTATACGCGTCTTTTTTGTCAATGTTGAGCATCAGGTTCGGCACGCCGCCGTCAACGTGAGCCATTACGGTGGCGAATTCGGCGTCGGAGTTGACTTCGAACATCGTTTTGCCGGTAAGGAAATTCAGACCGTCGGAATTCGTTTCGTCGTTCGGGATCGTTACGTCGTATACGGGTTCTTTGAAGCTTATGACTGTTTCGAAAATGTTTCTCAAGCCCTGCTGGATATACTGACCGAGAGAGTGAAGATCGGTTGAGAAAATGACCGAAGCGGGGAACAGCCCCTTACCGTCTTTACCTTCGCTTTCGCCGTAAAGCTGTTTCCACCATTCATTCATCATGGCGTAGCCGGCTTCGTAAGAAGCCATTATTTCGGTCGTCTTTCCTTTGCGGTAAAGAATGTTTCTGTAAGCGGCGTAACGCAGAGCGTCGTTATCTTCAAACGCGGCGTTGAGGAATTTTTCACGTGCGTCCGCGGCGCCTTTCATCATTGCGTCCGTATCTATACCGGCGACGGCGATCGGAAGCAGACCCACGGCTGTCAGAACGGAATAACGGCCGCCTATATCGTCCGGCACGACGAAAGTTTCACAGCCTTCGGCGTCCGCAAGCGCTTTGAGAGCGCCTCTTTTTTTATCCGTAGTGATATACGTGCGCTTCATCGCTTCATCTTTGCCGTATTTTTTTATCATCATTTCTCGGATTATACGGAAAGCGACGGCGGGTTCGGTTGTCGTACCGGATTTGCTGATAACGTTGATGCAGATATCTTTGCCTTCACAGAGAGAGAGCAGCTCATATAAGGCTGTGGAGCATATGCTGTTTCCGGTAAAATAGATATCCGGCGTGTCTTTTTTGAGATTATTGTAAAGCGGGCTTTTTACGAATTCGATCGCCGCACGAGCGCCGAGATATGAACCGCCTATGCCGATGACGAGAAACACGTCGCAGGAGGAACGTATTTTTTCAGCCGCGGCTTTTATTCTTGCATATTCTTCTTTATCGTAATCGACGGGGAGATCGACCCAACCGGTAAAATCGCTGCCGGCGCCGGTTTTGTTTTTAAGAGTCGATTCGGCTTTTTCGATCTCAGGTCTGATCTGAAGTTCATCGTCGCGTGAAACGAAATTCGCGCACCAATCGGTAACAAGTCTTACTGCCATAACACATACTTCCTTTGTTTTTTTATAATTATACCACCAAGATATTAAAATTACAATATCAAGATTGCTGAAATTTAAGTTTTCATAAGAAATTTTTTAAGTATTTCTGCAAATATGCCTATATAATTCATTTCCGGCGCGTCTTCGCACGACGTGATATCGACTTTTCCGATCGGATCGCCTCCGGCGAAGAATTCGATCTCTCCGACTTTATCACCGGCTTTCAGCGGCGCGTTAACGTATTGCGGAAGATTCGTTTCGTAAGTTACGTTTTTTGATTCTTTGGAGCTTAACAGCGCGCTGAAAGTGCCGTGACGAAGAGAGATCTCATCCGTATAACCGCCCTTTAATTTGATCGGATAAAGCGCGGCTTCGTCAAGCGTGTAAAGAGAATAATTTGCAAAACCGTAATCGAGAAGCTTTGTCGCCGAAGCGTTTCTTATATCGCGGGACGGAGAACCCATTATTACGGCGATAAGCTGCATCCCGTCTCGCTTTGCCGTTGCGGAAATGCAGAAGCCGGCTTTTGCCGTCATACCCGTTTTCAGTCCGTTTGCGCCCCTATAAAATCTTATAAGCCTGTTCGTGTTTGTAAGACCGAAAGCTCCGTTTCTGATAGTATCCATCCAGATCGTCGAATAATCGAGTATATATTCGTGTTTAAGCAGTTCCGCTGACATTATCGCTATATCTCTTGCGCTCGTAACGTGATTTTTCACGGTATCGTCAAGACCGGTGACGTTTTCGAACGAAGTGTTTTCCATCCCGAGTTCTTTCGCCCTCTCGTTCATCATCACGACGAACGCCGTTTCGCTTCCGGCTACGTATTCGGAAAGAGCGACGGCGCAGTCGTTTGCGCTTGAAACGATAACGGATTTGAGCATATCCTGCAGCGTCATATCTTCGCCGACCTTAAGAAATACCTGAGATCCGCCCATACCCGCCGCGTTTTCGCTTACCGGAACCTTATCGGTCAGTTTTATATCGCCGGCGTCGAGCGCTTCACATACGAGAAGCAGCGTCATTATCTTCGTGACCGAGGCGGGAGGATACGGCTGATCGGCGTTCTTTTCGTACAGCACTTTCATCGTCGACGCTTCGATCAGTATCGCCGATCTGCAATCAAGCTCCTCTGAAAACTCCGCCGCGTAAGCCGGTAAACGTAACGAGGAAAAAACAAAGCAAATGATAAATAATAAAGAAAAAACCTTTTTCATAACCGTACCTTTCGTTTTTTGATACAGTATATGAAAAAGATACCTTCGGTAATACCGGTAAAAGCCAATTAACCGATATAGGGCTGAAGCGCGGCGATGAGTTCCTCGCAATCGTCGTCGAATATTTCGAGATCGAGAGACTGAGTAAGATCGAGAGCAAATATGCCCATTATGCTTTTTGCGTTGACTCTGTAACGTCCGCTGACGATGTCGACCTCACCCGGAAACGCCGTAACAGCGGCGACAAAATCGTAAACGTCTTTGATCTCTTTGAGTCTTACTGATAATTTCTTCATTTATCTCACCTCCTTTTGCCCTGTATTATAGTTTACAATGATGAAATTTTCAACGTTATTTTTTTAATAACCTGAATAATATCGACGTATTGTGAATATGAATGTATCAAAAAACGAAAACGGAGGATATCATGAACGAAAGCGGCATATATGAAGATATAGCGAAAAGGACCGACGGAGAAATATATATCGGCGTGGTCGGACCCGTGCGAACGGGAAAATCGACTTTTATCAAACGGTTTATGGAAACGCTCGTGATCCCGAATATCGACGGAGATTACGACAGAGAGAAAGCGCGCGATGAACTGCCGCAAAGCGCACAGGGCAGAATGGTGATGACGACGGAACCGAAATTCATTCCCGACGAGGCCGTTAACGTTGCGATAGACGATAACGCCGCGTTCAAGGTGAGGATGATAGACTGCGTCGGTTTCACCGTTCCCGAAGCTCTCGGAAATACGGAAAACGGGCAGCCGAGAATGGTACATACGCCCTGGTCCGATCAGCCTGTACCGTTCGATACCGCCGCCGAAATAGGAACGGAAAAAGTGATCTCGGATCATTGCACGATAGCGATGCTCGTCACGACCGACGGTACCATCGGCGAGATACCGCGAGAGAATTATATCGCAGCTGAAGAAAGAACGGTAAAAGAGCTTAAAGAAAACGGTAAACCTTACGCTATCATACTGAACTGCGCCGATCCGGGCGATCCGCAAAGCGAAGAGCTCGCACGTTCCCTTGAAGAAAAATACGGCGCTCCGGTCGCTTTGGTAAACTGTCTTGAACTCGACGCCGAGGATATCAGAAAGATCCTTGAAATGATCCTGCTCGAATTTCCGACGAAAGAAATAGACGTAGATCTGCCGGAATATCTGAAAGCGCTGGGAGAGGATCATCCGATCAACGCGTCGATAAGAAAAACAGCGCTTGAGCTTGCGGAAAAAGCGGAAAAGATAAAAGACGTAAAGAACGTATTTACGGCTTTTACGGATAACGAAAACGTCGATTCGTCAAACGTAAGCGAGATAGATCTCGGCAGCGGCAGAGCGCGCGTAAAGGCAGAGCTTTCTCCGGATCTGTATTTCGCCGCGTTATCCGAGATATCGGGCTGCGATATCGGAAACGATGAGGAACTGTTCAGATCGGTCAGAGAAATGAACGAGCGGATGCGGATATTCAAAAAGTACGAAGAAGCG
>CACYEW010000159.1 GCA_902773455.1 uncultured Ruminococcus sp. | reverse complement strand
GACGCGAAGTAATATGTAAAAGTGAATAGTGAATAAGGTTACCGGTTTCTGCACAAACATAATTCCGCGGCGGGGCGGTGGGGGGGGACGCCCGCCGCGTGCGCTTCGCGCAAATCGTGAGCCGTACTCTTCCGGCGATCCCCGGTATGAGTAATACGGGGAGGAGGGGGCGTGGGATGAATCGTCTTTCGGAGCTGCATATTTTTCACTTATAAAAACGGCAAGCTGAAAGAAATAAGTCGTTCTTTCAGCTTGCTTTATTATATTACGTTAAGCTCATCTTTCAACGGTCATTCCGTCGTAACTCATGATAAAGCCGTGAGGAGCCGCCATCTGCGTAAAGTATTCGTAAGTCCAGTCGCCTTCGGGAGCGCGCAGTCCGTTATGGCTGAAATGGTGGCTTATGAACACGGTGTCTTTTTTTACGCATCCGTTTTCTTCGAGTATCTTTTTCACCTTGAGGTTCGCGGGAAATCCCATATGACCGACCTCGTTGCTGATGAAGCCCATCGTACAGTCGAGCGATACGATATCGAGCTTTATTCCCTTGAGATACTCAAACGTTTTTTCGGGAAATACTCCGGTATCGTTCGCATAGAGTATCCTTACACCGTTTTTCTCGATCAGATAAATATACGCGTCTTCGGGCAGGCAGTGAACGACTGAAAGCGGCGTTATCGTATATTCTCCCGCCTGAAACGGTACGTAAGGCGGCACGAAGTTTATATCGAGCCCGTGCGCCTTTACGGCGTTTTCACCGTATTCTTTGAGCAGGGCGTCGGTCACGTTTCCGTTTCCGTATATATGCAGAGGTTCTCTGTCCTCCGGCAGTATGCAGAACGCCGGGGCGCGGCGGAATCCGAGCTCTCTGTAACAGAAGTGATCGCTGTGCGAATGTGTGAAAATCAGATTTTTCACGTCGGACAGACGTTTCCCGAGCGAGAGCATAGCCGTATTCGTATCGGCTGAAAAATCGATCAGAAGATCGTCGTCGATCAAAGCGCCGCTTCTTCTTCTGAGCTCTTTGCCGCCTCTTTTTCTTGCGTTCTCGCAGAACGAGCATTCGCAGAACATTCCCGGCACCGCTTCCGCGGCGGCGGTTCCCAAATAAGTAAGTTTCATTTCGTATCTCCGTTAAACCATATTAAGATTCTTTTTGACGATCCTGCACGAGAAGAATATCGCAAGTCCCGTTACTATCGCCGTGATTATGACGGACGCGTAAGACGTCGCTGAAAACCTTTCGGTGACGGCATAGAACGGACCGAGCTCGGGTATATATACTTCGCTCGGAATATCAGCCGGCATCGTGATCGTTACTCTCGAGCCGAACGACGTGATGCTCGAAAGCAGGAAATTCAAGCCGAGATATATACCGACGGAAGCTATGCCGCGGTTCTTGTTGAGCAGCTGAGCGAGGCAGCAGCTCAGCATGAACAGGGCGTTCGTACTGAACAGCGAGACAAATCCGTGGAGCAGTATCGAGATCAGGCCTGAAACGAACCCGGGTACGTCGGAATACGCATCGATAAGAGATCCGAATATTTCCGTGTAACCTGAGATCTCGGAGGCAAATTCCGGGTACGTCCTTGCCAGCGTTACAAACACCGCGGTGATCGGCATCGCGACGACGGCGACCGTCACGATCGAGCCTATAAGGTTCCAGATCGCGCCGACGAGCAGCTTGCTCCATACGATCTCTCTCGATCTGACAGGCAGGGTAAACGTCAGATACCCTTCGTCGGAAAACATATTCTTATAGATCCTCACCATCATGAAGACGGTGCTGCAGACGCTCAGAGCGGCGAGCATCAGCATAACGGGAATTATGCCGAGAAGCACGGTTACAAGAAGCGATTCCATACCCGAACGTGCGCTCAGTATTCCCAGAAGCGTGAAGATCAGCGACATCCCGAACGCGCCGAGGTATAGCCACGGCAGCACTCTCGCCATATACTTCATGTCGTATTTCATCAGTTTGCCTAACATCTGAACACCTCCCTGAAAAGCGCGTCGATGGTTTTGCCGTTCTGTTCTCTTATATCGTCCGCACAGCCGGCGGTGACGATGCTGCCGTTTTTGAGGAATATCACGTCGTCGAGTATATTCTCGATATCGGATATCAGATGCGTCGATATTATCACGGTCGCATTCTCGGAATAGTTCTTTATTATCGTATTGAGGATATAATCCCTCGCCGCGGGGTCGACGCCCGCGATCGGCTCGTCAAGCAGATAAAGCCCGGATCTGCGGCTCATAACGAGTATGAGCTGTACCTTCTCTTTCGTGCCTTTTGAAAGAGTTTTCAGAACTCTGTTCGTGTCGATATTGAGAGAAGAGAGCATATCGTAAGCTTTTACCCTGTCGAAATCCTCATAAAAATCGGCGAAATAGTCGATGAACGCGCCGACCTTCATCCATTCGGTCAAATAAGTCCGCTCCGGCAGATACGATACGATCTTTTTCGTTTCCGGACCCGGTATCTCGCCGTTGACCGTTACTGTGCCGGACGTGGGCGTCAAAAGTCCGGATATCAGTTTTATCAGAGTCGTTTTGCCGCTGCCGTTCGGACCGAGCAGCCCGACGATCCTGCCCTGAGGTACGTCGAAGCTGATGCCGCACAGAGCCGGAACGCTCTTATATACCTTGACCAGACCTCTGCATTCAAGTAGTGCCATTTTGATCCTCCTTTTCACGTATAAACGAAGAGGCTTCTTCCGATCCGAAGCCTATCCGCTTCATATTTTCAAAATATTCGTCGGCGTATTGCTCGGCGAGGCTCCGCCTTGCCTCGTTTATGACGGACGTATTTTCCGTAACGTATTTGCCCGTCGTACGCTGAGTGTATATGAGCCCCTTTTCCTCGATACGGCCGAGAGCCCTCTGCACCGTGTTCGGATTCGCGCGCATGGTGAGCGCAAGATCGCGGACCGTCGGAAGCTTCGAGCCCGGCGGATATTCGCCGGTAAGGATCCTCATATAGATATCGTCGATCAGCCGGATATATACCGGCCTTAAATCGGTGTTATTCAACGGTCGGTCTCCTTTCGTGTGTTATTATACTAATACAATAATATCACACGTTTTGCCGTTTGTCAAGAGGTTTTCCGATTTTCCCGTGACAAAAAACGGGCGGGCTTCATACAATGATATCGAAGGACATATCAAAGGAGGCCTTTTTATGAATGACGTAAGACCGTCGTGTCCGTCAATGCGCGACACGGCTTGTATCGATACGAATAAAATATTCGACAGCTGCCGGGATAAGGACTGTCTTGAAGACGTCGCCGTATTCCTCACGGATTACGGCAGAGACGTCATAGAGCACTCCTCGAACGTACGCTGCTGTTCCGCGGAGCTTTCCGCCGCGGATATAACGGTCGATCCCGTGCCGTTCAACAACGGATTTTACAGAATAGATATAAGGATATATATAAAAATGACGTTCGAGTGCTGCGTCAATATGAGCAACCGTCAGATAATCGAGGGGCTCGCCGTGTGCGACAAAACGACGGTGCTCTACGGCGGGGAATGCACTACGTCGGTATTCAGGTCGGATCCGCAGAGAGACGGATTCTGCCCCGGCTGCCCCGATCCTTCCGTAAAGACGAAGAATTCGTGCGGATGCGGATCGAACGCTCTGCCCACCGCCGTGTTCGAGGCGGCTGAACCCGTGGTGCTCGGCGCGAAGATAATCGAACGCCGCCACCCGCATCACTGCCCGTGCCAGTCCGAACGCGACATACCCGAAAGCATAGCCGAGAGATTCGGAGGCTTCGCGCCGCAGGGCGAACGCCGTCTCGTTGTGTCGCTCGGTATATTCTCGGTTACGAGGCTCGAACGTCCCGCGCAGTATACGTTTTCGGCGGAGAGCTGTTCGGTGCCCGAAAAAGAATGCGATTTCTCCGGTTCGGAAGATCCGTGCGCGATCTTCCGCAATATGGAATTCCCGGTGTCTGAATTCAATAACGAGGGCTGCGGATGCGGTAAACGCAAAAACTGAACCGCAGCGCCCGGTTTTGCGGGGAAAGCCGCCGACGCGGCTTTTTCCGTCGTTATCGCGAAGAAACGGCGATCTCCCGCCGCACCGTGCCGTAACCTGACGTAAATTTTCGAAAGTTGTCTTTTTCTATTGACTTATCCCGGATTTTTTGATATAATGATTTCTGCGATTCAAGGAGGTAAGAGATATGAAAAGGATAATATCGGTACTTATACTTATTTCAATATTTACGGGGCTTTTCAGCGTCGGCTTCGAGGCGGATACGTTTGAAGGCGTAGTGCTGACCGCCGAGACGGAGGGCGGAGTCTCCGGCAGGGAGATGACCGTTACGCTGAACCTTGATTCGAACCCCGGATTTATGTTTCTGAGGATCACGCCTGTTTATGACGGCGATATACTCACTCTGACCGGCGTTTCAAAAGAAGGTGCTGACGTTGTTTACGACGGCCTCGATTTTGCAAAGAATATCGTTATCGACAGCGCATCCGAGATAACCGGCACGGGCAAGCTCGCCGTGCTTACGTTCAGCATTTCGCCGGACGCGGGCTTCTGCACGACCGAGATCGGATTTACCGTCAGAGAATGTATAAATGAAGCCGAAGAGGACGTCGCCTTTTCCGAGGTGGCTCCGGTGACAGCGCAGATCTTTGCAGCCACGCTGACCGTCGGCGCGGGCGAGGGCGTTATAGACGGGACGGTCGATATAGATATAACCGTTGAAAACAACCCCGGCATCTGTCTGATACAGATGATCCCGTCGTTTCCCGAATTCATGCTGCTGCATGACGTCACGTCGGACGTCTTCTCAAACTGCACGATCGATACGAACGTCATTCTCGATAACGGCGCTGACGTGACGGGAGACGGCGTGATCGCCACGCTGCATTTCGTGATAACGGATCAGGCGGCGAAAGGCGCGTATCCGATATCCGTGACGCTTTCCGGCGTTTACGATCACGATGAAAACGAAGTAACGGCGCGTGCGCTCGACGGATCCGTAACGGTGACCTGCGACCATCACAGGACCGAGATAAGAAACGCGGTCAAAGAGACCTGCACCGAGCCCGGCGCGACCGGCGACGAATACTGCGTTCTCTGCGGCGAACTGCTTAAAGCGGGCGCGGAGATACCGCCGGCGGGTCACAGCTTCGGCGATCCGGTGTTCGTATGGTATGATGATAACGCCAAGGCGACGGCTACGTTCGCCTGCTCCGAATGTACGGCTGTCGAAGCTTTCGACGCGCAGATAACGAGCGTGACCGTTCCGGCGACCTGCACGTCATCCGGAACGACCGAATATACCGCTTCGGTAGAATTCAACGGAACCGTATATACCGACAAAAAGACCGTTGAAATACCGGCTTCCGGTCACGTTTACGGCGAGCCCGAATTCTGCTGGTTCGAAGATTACAGCTCGGCGACCGCTTTGTTTACCTGTTCCGAATGCGAAGACGTTCTGACGCTTGACGCCGTCGTAACGGCGAGGATCAGCGAACCGACCTGCACCGAAAAGGGCGAGGTCGTTTATACCGCGTTCGTAGAATTCAACGGCGAAAAGTATTACGATACACAGAGGCACGATATCGATCCGAAAGGTCACAGCTTCGGCGAACCCGTGTTTTCGTGGTCGGAGGATCATAAAACGGCTGACGCTTCTTTCAAATGCGCCGTCTGTCAAGAGACCGTGACTGTCGGGGCGACCGTGTCGGAGGAGACGAAGATCGTAAGAGACGAAGAAAAAGCGCTTAACGTATCCGTGTTCAAAGCGACGGTCGAATACAAAGAGACTGTTTATACGGAAACCGTTGAGATCGTCAATTTCCGCTACGGCGACGTCAACGGAGACGGTGTGGTAAACGGCAGAGACCTTATAAGACTCCGTAAGCATCTGAACGGCGAAGAAGTCGAGATATTCGGCGGATCCGACTGCACGGGAGACGGAAAACTGAACGGGCAGGACCTTATCAGACTGCGTAAATTCCTTGCTTCGGAAAATGATCTGTCGCTGCTCGGGCCGAAAGAATGACAAACAAATAAACAAAAGCGCCGCGCGTTTTCAAACGCGCGGCGCTTCGTTTTTGTCATATACTGAAAAGCAGCTTATCGTAGGTCGGATACGGCCATTTCGATTCCGACGTGAGCGATTCGGCTTCGTCGGCGCAGGCGCGGAGCCTTTCCATTACCGGAAGCATAAGATCGCGTACTGCGAGACTTTGCTCCCTGATATCGCTTACCGACCTTATTTTTTCCGTTACCGACGAAAGATCCTTCGCGGCGTGCATTATATCTCCGGCGAGCTCCGAAAGCCTTGACGCGGTTTCCGTTTCGTAAGAACGCGCCATACCGAGAGACTGCTTCGTGATCGCGGAAGCGGCGAGCTCCGCGCTGTACGAGGTGACGGCGGGCAGTATTTCTTTATTCGCCATGTCGACCATCGTATTCGCTTCTATGCACACGCTTTTGACGTAGTTTTCG
>CACYEW010000158.1 GCA_902773455.1 uncultured Ruminococcus sp. | reverse complement strand
GCTTCGACTCTCGGATATGAAACTTCCTTCTTGCAGCCGAAAGCCGCTTCTTCAAAGGTGAGGTAAACGCGCTGATATACGTTGTTACCCGCGGTCTGTCTGCGTCCCTGCGAACGGCTGCCGAAGCCGCCGCCGAATATGCCGCCGAAAAGATCGTTCAGATCGAAATCAAATCCGCTTCCGCTGTACGAATATCCGCCGCCCGCGCTTTGATCGAACGCCGCGTGACCGTACTGGTCGTATTTCGCGCGCTTGTCGGGATCCGAAAGTACCTCGTACGCTTCGTTCACTTCTTTGAATTTTTTCTCGGCTTCCGCGTCGCCGGGATTCATATCCGGGTGGTATTTTTTCGCAAGAGCGCGGAACGCCTTTTTTATCTCGTCGTCCGAGGCGCCTTTCTGGACGCCCAAAACTTCATAATAATCTCTTTTGTCTGCCATATAAAACTCCGGAAAAATCAACGGATTGACCGGGGGTCTCCCGGTCAATCTGTTATGAATTTATCAGTTATTGCCGTCGTCGCCGGTCTTGTCGGTGAATTCGGCGTTGTACGAGCCGTCGGCGTTCTGACCGCCGCTCTGCTGACCTGCGCCTGCTCCGCCCGCGCCGCTCTGGCTATAAATACGTTCGGATACTTTGCCGAACGCCTTCTGCAGCGAGTCGATGCCGTTCTTCATGCCGTCGGTATCGTTTGCGTTGACCGCGGCTCTGAGCTTATCTATCTCCGCGTTGATCTCGCTCTTTTCGGCTTCGGTGACCTTGTCGCCGAGGTCGGAAAGCGCCTTTTCACACTGAGCTATCAGGCTGTCCGCGTGGTTTTTGAGATCGACCGCTTCTTTGAACTTCTTGTCTTCGTCGGCGTACTTTTCGGCTTCGCGAACGGCTCTGTCGATGTCCTCTTTGCTCATATTGGTCGAAGAGGTGATCGTTATATGCTGTTCCTTGCCGGTGCCGAGGTCTTTCGCCGATACGTTGACTATACCGTTTGCGTCTATATCGAACGTTACTTCGATCTGCGGTACTCCGCGCGGCGCCATCGGTATGCCGTCGAGGCTGAACTGACCGAGAGTCGTGTTGCCGCTCACGCGTTCACGTTCGCCCTGAAGCACGTGGATCTGTACCGAAGGCTGATTGTCGGACGCGGTGGAGAACACCTGGCTCTTCTTGACCGGTATCGTCGTGTTTCTTTCGATTATCTTGGTGAATACGCCGCCGAGCGTCTCGATGCCGAGAGACAGAGGCGTAACGTCGAGCAGAAGCAGATCTTTTACTTCGCCGCCGAGAACGCCGCCCTGGATCGCCGCGCCGATCGCGACGCATTCGTCCGGGTTGATGTTCTTCGAGGGCTCTTTGCCCGTGATGTTCTTAACGGCTTCCTGGACCGCCGGTATTCTCGTGGAACCGCCTACGAGCAGAACCTTGTTGATCTGCGAAGGCGTGAGTCCCGCGTCGCCGAGAGCCTGTTTGATCGGGCCCATCGTCGCTTCTACGAGGTCTTTCGTGAGGTCGTTGAATTTCGCTCTCGTGAGCGTGGCTTCAAAGTGCTTCGGGCCGGTCGCGTCAGCGGTGATGAACGGCAGGCTGATCGTGGTCTGCATCATGCCCGAAAGCTCTATCTTCGCCTTTTCAGCCGCTTCTTTGAGTCTCTGCATCGCCATTTTGTCGGGGCGCAGATCGATTCCGGATTCGGCTTTGAACTGGTTGATCATCCAGTCGATGATCCTGTTGTCGAAATCGTCGCCGCCGAGACGGTTGTTGCCCGCGGTGGAGAGAACTTCCACCACGCCGTCGCTGATCTCGAGTATCGATACGTCGAACGTACCGCCGCCGAGGTCGTATATGATTATTTTCTGTTCGGTGTTTTCTTTGTCGACTCCGTATGCGAGGGCTGCCGCCGTCGGTTCGTTGATTATTCTGAGAACGTCAAGTCCCGCGATCTTGCCGGCGTCCTTCGTCGCCTGTCTCTGCGCGTCGGTGAAGTACGCCGGCACGGTGATGACAGCCTGAGTCACGGTCGTTCCGAGGTAAGCCTCGGCGTCGTTTTTCATCTTTTTGAGGATCATCGCCGAGATCTCCTGCGGCGTGTATTCCTTGCCGTCGATCGTGACCTTGTGGTTCGTGCCCATTTCACGTTTGATCGACATAACGGTCTTATCGGGATTTGCCACCGCCTGTCTTTTTGCCGCCGCTCCGACGACTCTTTCGCCGGTCTTCGTGAAAGCCACTACGGACGGCGTCGTTCTCATTCCTTCGGGATTCGGTATTACCACCGGTTCTCCGCCTTCATAAACGGCTACGCAAGAGTTTGTCGTGCCGAGATCTATTCCTATGATTTTTCCCATGATATTTTCCTCCTTATCAGTTAGCGACCTTTACCGTCGCGTGTCTTATTATTTTGTCGCCCTTTTTGTATCCTTTAAGGAAGACCTCGGCAAGGACGTTTTCTCCGAGTTCTTCGTCGTCAACGTGCATCGCGGCGTTGTGTATGGCGGGATCGAATTCCTCACCCGGCGCACCGAACTGCTCGACGCCCATTTTCGCAAGTATGTCTTTGAAATTTGATATTATGAGCATAAGCCCGTTTTTGCTCGATTCGTCCGAGGCGTATTCCGCGGCGCGTTCGATATTGTCGAACACCGGCAGAAGCGCTTCGACCGCGTCTTCGTACGCCGCCGAATATCTCGACTCGGCTTCTTTCGCCGTACGCTTTTTGTAATTGTCGAATTCGGCGAGAAGGCGCAGATATTTGTCGTCCTTTTCAGCCGCCGCCGCTTTGCATTTCGCGGCTTCGGCTTCGGCGGCTTCGAGTTTTGATTCGAGCTCGCTTATTTTCTTTTTAAGATGTTTCCTTTCTTTTTTTCCGATCTCCTCGGTCGCTCCGGCTTCCGTCTCCTCCGTATTCTCGGGTCCTTCGCCGGGCTTTTTTTCTTCCGCTTCGGCAGCCGGTGCTTCCGGCTCCTTATCGGTCTTGATATCGTTATCCATCTCCGTCGCCTTTCTTCTGTTTTTTCTTATCATCGGGTTCGGGCAGCGAAGCGCCGGAGAGCAGCCGGCTGATCAGATCGGCGATGTACTCTACTATCTTCACGACCTTGTTGTACTCCATTCTGTTCGGACCCACGACTCCTATCGCGCCGACCACGTTTCCGTCGCGTTTGAGCGGCTTCACTATGATCGACGAATTGCTGACTACCGGAGTTTCGTCCTCGCCGCCGATATAAACGCTCACCCCGTCGTCTTTGCTGTTTTCGACGAGCTCAACGAGGTCCTCCTTCTTTTCGAGAAGCGAGAGCAGCTCGCGGAGCTTGCCCATATCGGAGTATTCGGGGTATTCGAGCAGCTGACCGACGCCCTCGACATGCACGTCGTCGACTCCGACGTCGCCCGTGATCTCGTATATGCACTTCATCACGTAGGAGAGAAGAGGTTCGGCGTCGCCCGCCTCCGCCTGCATCTTCATTATTATCGGCAGGGTGATCATATCGCTCGTCATTCCGGCGATATTGTTGTTCAGTATGCCTGATAAACGGAAGAGCATATCCTCGGTAACGGGAAACGGAACGTTGACGTACTTCGACTGCACCTGATTTCCGTCCGTGATGAACGAAATAACGAAATTGTTCCCGTCGATCAGCGAGGTCTTGTAGCAGCGAACCGTCTGCGGTCTGCGCTTCGGTACGACCGCCACGCCCGTGTAGCTCGTGACCGCGGCGGTGAGCTTGCTCGCCGTCTGCAGTATCCTGTCGAGCTCGGACATCTTCATCTGCTGAAGCGTGTTTATGATGCTCAAATCGTGCGCCGTCAGCGCGTAATCGTTCATCAGGCTGTCAACGTAAAATCTGTAGCCGAGCGGCGTGGGCACTCTGCCCGCCGAGGTGTGGGGGTGTTCGAGATATCCGAGATCTTCGAGCTCCGCCATTTCGTTTCTGATCGTGGCTGAAGAGCAGCCGATATCGGTCGAGGCCGTCAGATACTTCGAGCCGACCGGCTCGCCGTTTTCGATATGCGCGTCGATGACCGCTTTGAGTATTTGCTTTTTCCGCGGTGACAATTCATCTCCGATTGCCATTTCGATACCGTCCTTCGATGATTTTTAGCACTCAACAAATTCAAGTGCTAACCTATGCTTGTAATGTACCATTTATGCGGGCAAAATTCAACAATTTAATGTTAAGCAATTATTAACGATTTGTAAATCCGCAAAAGGCACTTGCTTTTTCCGGAATTTAATATTATAATGAACGTAATAAGAAAGGAGCGATACTATGAAAAAGTTCTTATCCGACGATTTTCTGCTCGGTACCGACACGGCGGCGAAGCTTTATCACACCTGCGCCGAAAAGGCTCCGATAGTCGATTACCACTGCCATATACCCGCTTCGGATATAGCGGACGATATAAAATACGATAATATCACGCAGATATGGCTTTACGCGGACCATTATAAATGGCGCGCGATGCGTGCGTGCGGCGTTGAAGAAAGGTATATTACGGGCGACGCTTCCGACAGGGAGAAGTTCTCCGCTTACTGCAAAGCCGTGCCGAAGCTTATCGGCAACCCGCTTTACCACTGGTCGGCGCTTGAGCTTAAGCGTTATTTCGGCTGTGAAAAGATAATATGCCCCGAAAACGAGGAATATATCTGGGATCTTACGAAAGAAAGATTGCATTCTCCCGATATGAGTGCCAAAGCGATAATAAAGAGATCGAACGTCAAAGCGCTCTGCACGACCGACGATCCGGCTGACGGTCTTGCATATCATAAAGCGATCGCGGAAGACGCGTCGTTTGAAACGCGGGTATATCCGGCTTTCAGACCGGATAAGGCGGTGAATATGACCGTCGCCGATTATCCCGGTTATATGAAAAAGCTCGGCGAAGCCGCCGGAGTTGAGATCAGGGATCTTGACAGCCTGAAAACCGCGCTTACGAACAGAATAGAATATTTCATTTCACTCGGTATGAAGACGGCGGATCACGGCGTCGACGATTATCTCATCTACAGAAAAGTGAACGGACATACCTGCGACGCCATATTCAGAAAAGCGCTTTCGGGAAAAAGACCTGACGAAGAGGAGAGAAACGCTTTCCGCTGTTACATGCTCAGATTCCTCGCGTCCGAATACGTGAAATACGGTACGGTCATGCAGATACACTACGGCGTCCTCCGCAACCCAAACGCGAAGATGTTCGGTCTGCTCGGAGCGGACAGCGGCTACGATACGATCTACGGCAGAAGCTGTATTTACGATCTTGCCCGTCTGCTCGATTCGATGAATTCGGACGGCATTCTGCCGAAGACCGTGATATATTCCGTCGATCCCGGCGAAAACGCCGCTCTCGATTCGCTCTGCTGCGCCTTCAACGGAGACGGAGAGGTGAAAATGCAGCACGGAAGCGCATGGTGGTTCAACGATTCGATACCCGGCATGAGAGAACAGCTCCGCAGCCTCTCAAATCTCTCCTCGCTCGGTTCTTTCATCGGTATGACGACCGATTCGAGATCGCTTTTATCGTACACGCGCCACGAGTATTTCCGCCGCGTTCTCTGCGGTTATATCGGAGAGCTCGTGGAAGACGGTCAGTATCCGGACGATATGAACACCCTCGGCGAGGTCGTGACGGATATCTGTTACCGCAATACCGTCCGTTTTTTCGGATTTTAACACGGAGTAAATACGATGGATAAAACGTACGCTTTTATAAGTTACGCTCATAAAGACGCCGGTAAGGTCCTGCCGGTGCTCCGTCTGCTCGAAGAGAGCGGCGTGAGTTTCTGGTACGACGCCGGTATCGAAGCCGGCGCCGACTGGCCGAAGACCGTCGCCGGCAGACTCCGCTCCTCCGGCTGCGTGATAGTTTTCACGTCTTCCGACTTTGCCCGTTCGCAGAACTGCACGAGAGAACTCAACTACGCCGTGTCGGAAAAAAAGCCGCTCATAAACGTACGTCTCGACGGCAAAGACCTGCCCGACGATATCTCGATGCAGCTTTCCGGCGTGCCGCGTATCGAATATAAAGACGCCGGATCCGCGGCGGAAGGTATAGAAAACGCGCTTTCCGACGGCTTCAAAGGCGGTAAGTACCGCGGAGCCGACGAATATAAAAAAACGGGCGGGAAAAAAGTCAACGGCTGGGCGATAGTCGCCGCGGTGCTTTTCGTTTTGATAGTTTCGTTCTGCGTGTTCGCAACGGCGGCGGTAAAAGGCTGGTTCGGCGGCGAACCGGTCCTTACGTACGAAACAACAGACGTGCCGGACGCGGGCAGCGTGTCCGTAACGACTTTCAACAGCGACCTCGCGCTCGAAGCGGCGATCAGATCGCTCAATACGCGTTCGGTGTATCTGTGCGGCGACAGTCTCGTATCCGACGCTTCCGCCATAACTCACGAAGAAGACGGGTTCTTCGCCGCCGGCAGGCGCGTCGAACGCGGTCGGTTCGCCGATATGTCGTGGTTCAACGGGCAGGAAATAACGGAACTTGCGGTCGTTTACACAGGCGTGACCGATCTGACCGGCATACGGTCGCTTGAAAAGCTGACTTATCTCGATCTGTCCGGCAACGACGTCGCCGATCTCGGCGCGCTGAAAGAGC
Organism: uncultured Ruminococcus sp.; assembly: GCA_902773455.1. Lineage (GTDB taxonomy): Bacteria > Bacillota > Clostridia > Oscillospirales > CAG-272 > UBA1248. The sequence goes on along the minus strand of CACYEW010000158.1, from coordinate 7,106 downwards.
TGCCCGAACTCAGAGTGTTAAAGATACTCGATATGCCCGCCGGAACGGATCTTTCCGTTCTTGCCGGTTCGCCGAAGCTCGCCCGCGTGATAATAAGTTATGAAATGCGCGACCGCGCGGAGCCGCTCGTCGAGGCGGGTATCGAGGTCATACTTAAAAAGTGAGAAAAATGAAAAAGCCTTACTCTGAAAACCGCGAACCCATAATGTTCGCGGTTTATCCCGAAAGCGACAAAGACCGCGCGGCTGTGATCGTAAACGCTCTGTCAGAGCGGTATAAGGTCTATTATACTTCGTCATTTGACAAAAGAGACCGCCGTGTTCTGTCAAAAGCCGCCGCGTTCGTTCTGATCTTCGGAAAAACCGGCGGCGCCGCTGAAAAGGCCGCCGCCGCGGCGGTCGGTACGGGCAGACCGGTCATTCCGGTGATGCTCGAACGGACAGACCTGCCGGAGGAGCTGTCGCTTTTGCTCGGCTCCTGTCAGTGGGCGCAAAGAGAAAAATACGGCTCCTGCGAAGAGCTTGCCGAGGCCGTTGCCTCGTCGCCGTCGCTTACCGCAGCGAAAGTCACGCCCGAGCAGAAAAAAGCGGCGAAAAGGACGGTCGTATTCCTCGCGCTCGCCGCGCTTCTCGCTGTGCTTGCCGGAGTTATGCTCGCCGTGTTCAACCCGTTTTCCGGCAAAAAGATAGATCCGGATTCGCTCCTCGGCAGGCTCGGACTTTCCGGGGGAGTGAATTCGGTAAGAGCCGTGTATATTTACGGCGACAGACTTTATAAAAATCTCGAAAAGGACGGAGCGTTCGAAGCGGGCGCGCTGACTAACGACGGACCGTCCGTACTTTATCTGCCGGTCGCAGGCGAATTCACCGGACGGGGCGCGATCGGAGACGCGTCTGAATTCAGGGAACTGATAAATCTTACGGAGCTTTCGCTCTGCGGCAACATGATACGCGACGTATCGCAGATCTCGTGCTTTTCAAAACTGAAGGTGCTCGATCTCTCGTATCAGCACGGACCGGATAACGAAGATCCCGACGGCTTCGGTACGTCTTTAACCGGTATAAGCGCTCTGACGTCTCTTGAAACGCTGTATCTGACAGATACGAACGTGACCGGCGGCTTTGAAGAGCTTTCCGCCATGCCGTCGTTCAAAAAGCTCGTAACGAACAGATATACGCTTGAAGACGCCGGCATCGACGCGTCTGCCGTTCCGTATGAGATAGTTTATATCGACAGGCTCGTCGACGGTTACGAAAGCTTCAGAAACGCGCTCGAAGACGAAAACGTACATCTCATCCGCGTTGCGCGGGGAACGGCGATCACCGTACCGGCAGGCGATTCTCTCACCGTAAGAGCCGACTGCCGCGTATCCGGCGACTCGTTCGATTTCACTAACTACGGAGATATTTCGATACGCGGCAGCTGGGAGACCGGAATGGCGAAATATCATAATTACGGCAGCGTCACCGTGGAGAACGGAGGCTTTCTCAGCGGCGGTATGAAAGAAACTCACAATCACAAAACGTTCACGGTCGAAAAAGGCGGCATACACGAGCTTGAGCGCGGCAACGAGTTCATACAGGAATCGGGCGTATATACCGTCCGCGGCACGCTCGGCATCTGGATCGGCGGCGCATATACGTATAACGGCGGCGATCTTCATAACGACGGGCTGATCAGAGTCGCTTTCGCCGAAAATTTCGGCTGGTACAGCCTCGGCACTTTTGAAAACACCGTGGCTTTCGCCCGTTCGTTCGAAGGCTCCGGCAAAGTCGAAGAGGTCGAAACGATATACGTCGGCAGCGCTCCGATCGAATAGAAATTCTCTTTTTGAACGCGTAACGCTTGACAAAGCGGATAATAGATGATATAATCAAATAAAATAAAAACCGGAGAGATAAAAATGGATTACGAAGCGGAAAACGAAAACAACACTCTCGGCAACACCAGAAAAGAGACCGATAAAAAATGCCGCAACTGCGGCGGCACGCTCGATTACAATCCGGCGACGGGCAGACTCCATTGTCCGTACTGCGATTCCGAATTCGATATAGAACCCGAGCAGGATGAAGAAGAGCAGACCTGCGCCTGCGAACAGGATTTCGAGGACGCGGAATTTACGGAGAATTTCGACTGGGGCGCAAGCACCAAAACGATAATCTGCAAATCCTGCGGCGGTGAAACGATATACGACGAGCTGACGCTCTCGTCCGTCTGCCCTTACTGCGGATCGAACCAGGTAATGGAGGTCGATACGAAAAAGACCATGCAGCCGGCGGGCGTCGTTCCGTTCAAGGTCGATAAGAAGACCGCGGGCGAAAAGTTCAAGGCGTGGATCAAAAAGAAATGGTTCTGCCCCGGCGCGGCGAAAAAGAGCGCTCAGCCCGACAGCTTCACCGGCGTCTACGTTCCGATGTGGACGTTCGATACCGATACGACTACGGAGTATTCCGGCAGATACGGAATAGACAGAACGTATACCGACAGCGACGGCAATACCCATACGACGACAGACTGGTACAGAGTTTCCGGGACCCACCGCGAATTCATTGACGATCATCCCGTACTCGCCACCGACAGATACGATACGAAGATGTTCAACGGCCTTTTGCCGTTCGACACCGCCAATAACGTTATCTTCAAACCCGAATACATAGCCGGCTTCGCCGCCGAAAAATACTCGGTAGGCTTGAAAGACGGATGGGAGAGGGCAAAGACCTCCATCACGGCGCTGCTTAAACGCAATATCGAAGCAGAGGTAAAGAGAGAGCATCACGCCGACCGCGCCGACATATCGAAAATGGCGACTGATTTTGCAGAGATCAAATACAAGTATCTGCTCGTACCGATCTGGATATCATCGTTCAGATACAAAGAAAAGATCTACAACTTCATGGTGAACGGCGAAACGGGCAAAACGTCCGGCAAAACGCCGATCTCGCCGTGGAAAGTCGCGCTCGTCATACTTCTCATACTCGCTTTTATCGCCTTTATATTCTGGCTCAACAGGAACGGCTGACAATGAAATACATAGATACGCACTGCGATACCATAGCGGAGCTTTATTACAAAAAACTCAAAGGCGAACCGTATTCGCTTTATGATAACGACTGCCATATAGACATTCCGAAGCTCATCAGGGGCGGTTCTTACGTTCAATGCTTCGCCATGTTCACGCATCTGCCCCGCTGCGGCGGCAAGCCTTACGAATACGTGAACGCCCTGATAGACGTTTACGACGAGGAAATGAAGAAAAACGCCGCTTATATCGCTCCCGTGCTCGAATACGGCGATATAGAAAAAAACGAGGCGGCGGGCAAGCTCTCGGCGCTTCTGACCCTTGAAGAGGGCGAATGCTGCGAGGGCAGTAAAGAAAAACTGAAAGCGCTGTACGACCGCGGCGCAAGGCTGATGAACATAACGTGGAACTACAAAAACAGCCTCGGTCATCCGAATATATCGGGCGCGAACGGCGACCCGTCGATACCCGATACGGTAAACGGGCTTACCGAGACGGGCAGAGAGATAGTCGAATATATGAAAGAGCTTCATATGGTCGTCGACGTTTCGCACGCTTCGGACAAGACGTTTTACGACGTAGCCGATACCGTAAAAGGTCCGTTCGTCGCAAGCCATTCCAACTGCCGTGAAATATGCGGTCACCCGAGAAATCTGACCGACGATATGATCCGCACGCTCGCCGGGCACGGCGGCGTATCGGGGATAAACTTCTGCCGCTCGTTCGTAAAGACCGGTAAGGAATTCGTCACGGCCGACGATATGGCGGATCACGTTCTGCATTTCATCAAGGTCGGCGGAGAAGACTGCGTCGGCATCGGCACCGATTTTGACGGAATAAGCAACCGCGCGATAGAGGTTAAGGATCCGTCGTATATGCCGCTGTTTTACGACGCGCTCCTCAAAAGAGGGCTTTCGGAAGATCAGGCAGACAAGGTTTTTTACAAAAACATGCTTCGCGTACTGCGCGAAATAATATAATAAACGGGAGGATAAAGCCGTGATCAAAAAAGGTTTTCTCGCAAACGGCGAGATGCTCGGCTGGGAGCCGGAAAAGCTATGTTCATTCATCAAAGAAACGGGTTACGACTCTGTCGAACTGATAGGCGATATCATTTTCGCAGAGGGCAAAGACGGCAGGGCTTTCAGAGCCGCCGCCGACAAATCCGGTATCACGATATCGGAAATACTCGCCCAGCACGATTACGTTACGCTTGACGAGCAGCAGAGAAAAGACAGCGTGAAAATAACGGTCGAACAGATCAGGCGCGCCGCCGATATCGGCGTCGATGTGGTGAACCTGTTCACGGGCCCCGTGCCGTGGATGCCCGATTCGATCAGGGTCGGAGCGCAAATAAGCATGACCGACGCGTGGGCAAAGGTTTTCGCCTCGTTTGACGAGATACTTCCCGTCGCCGAAAAGCTCGGCGTGAAGATCGCCGTGGAAAACGTTTGGGGCATGCTCGCGCACGATTTCTACACGAATCAGTTCCTCGTAAATCATTACGGATCGGATTTTCTCGGCGTCAACCTCGACCCGTCGCACGACGTGCTTTACGGCAATACCGACGCGGCGTTTATCGTAAAGAGCTGGGGCAAAAAGATATTCCACGTTCACGTAAAAGACGCGGTCGGTATAGCTGAGCCGGGCAAATTCGTATTCCCGCTGCTCGAAGAAGGCTGCGTTGATTTCAAAGGCTTCTTCGACGCGCTCAAAGAGATCGGATACGAAGGTACGGCGAGCGTCGAATTCGAATCGTGGGGCTACAGAGCAAAGGTCATGGGCGGGCTTCACGCCGCCGCGGCCGCCCCGTCGCTTGAAATGCTGAAAAAATATATTTAAATAAACGGAGGACCTATATGAAATTCAGGATCATATTCGCCGGCTGCGGCGACATCGCTTTCAGATGGCTCGACCACATCATGAAAAGAGACGACTGCGAAATAATCGCAATAGTCGAAAAGAACCCGGCAAGAGCCGAGAATTATCAGAAGAGATATAATTTCACCTGCCCGATCTACGACAGCCTCGAAGAAGCTATCGCAAAAGAGAAGGGAAATCTGATAATCGACCTTACCTACGTCACCGTTCACCACGATATCGTTACCGCGGCTCTGCGCGCCGGTTACGACGTGCTCGGCGAAAAACCGATGGGCTTCACGGTCGATCAAGTCAACGATATGCTCAAAGCCGTCGACGAGACCGGTCACCGCTATATCGTAATGCAGAACCGCCGCTACATCGAGCAGGTCAAGAAGATCAGAGAGCTCGTTCTGTCGGGCGTCATGGGCGCTCCGTCGTACCTCTGCGGCGAGATATTCGTCTGCGCCGATATGGCGAGCATAAGAAACCGCTTCGAATATCCTCAGCTTCAGGATAACAACATACACAGCTTCGACCTCGCGAGATATCTCGTTGACGGCACGCCGAAATCCGTGCATTATCACAGCTTCAACCCGAAGGGCAGCCTCTACACCGGCGACGGCGCGGGCGACGCCGTGTTCGAATTCGACAACGGCTGTATATATTCGTTCCGCGGTTATAACGGAGCGGAAGGCTGCTATACCTCGTGGGATAACGTATGGCGCGTCAACTGCGAACGCGGCTCGATAGTCTGGGACGGCTTCGGCGACGCTCATTACGAGTATACGGAGCATTCGGGCGATTTCTTCAAGGGCATCCCGTATATCAGCGGCACGATCAAGAGACCCGAGACCGTACGCGACCAACACGACGGCGCGCTTGAAGATATGTTCGACGCCCTCAAGACCGGCAGAAAAGCCGGCACCGAGTGCAAAGACAACATCAAGAGCATCGCAATGGTCCTCGCCAGCGTCAAGAGCATAAAAGAAAACCGTAAGGTAGAGATCGAATTCAACGATACTTATCCTTATCTCGTACTGAAATAATAAACGTTCATAAAAAAAACCGTTTGGGCGCGTCAGCGCTCAAACGGCTTTTTGATTTGCTTAAATCAGGCGGACGGGATTTCCGGAGCCGCTATCCCGTAAGACAAAAGCCTGCTTTCGATCTCTGCGAGTCTTTCCGAATGATACTCGTCAAGGCTTTCCAAACTGTGTTTCAACCGGTACGCCTCCGCATACATCATCACGATCTGCGCGGCATAGTCTTCGGACGCCGTTTCGGCTGCCAGACCTTCATATCGGGTAATTGCGCTTTTGACCGACGCTTCGCCTGCCGCTGTATGAACATATTCTCTGTAGATATGAAGCAGTCCTCCGGCTGAGATCAGGCGTATCATCACGATACTTTCACCGGGTTTTTCGGCACCGCCGTCAGTTTTTTCATAGTTGTATATCAGAACGGTCCCGCTTCCGCCATCCGGCAGAATAAACGAAAAGTCATGATCCGTCTCCGGCCACTGCCCGGTGATTTCCCGCTCATATTCCGCATCGGATAACAGCTTTACGTCGCCGCTCACGGTTATCTCCGCACGTTGTTTTGTACCGATCACATTCATAGGTAATGCAGAGAATATATTGAAAGCTTTGTATACAGTGCCTTCTTCGGTAACGTCGGCCGTATCGATATAAAGACTGCCGCCTCCCATTCTCCCGAGCGTCATTTCGCCCATTATCCACGGATCGTTTCGGTTATACATAACGTTCTGCGGCACTTTTGCCGTCGCTCTGTCGCAGTATCCCATATCAACGGACGTTTTGCCGAGTACGCCGCCGAACCAGGACACGTATATTTCTCCGTGACGGCCGTTCAAAAAGTCATGCCCTTCTTCGACCGAAACGCTGATTTTTACAAACCCTCTATCGCCTTTTTCAAGTTCGGATATGTCGATCTTTATGAAAAAGCCTCCGCTTTCGTTCGTCAGCGTTATGCCGAGAATATTCTTGTTTTTGTCATAGGCGATGACCTGTTTGCCGTCAAGCGAACCTTTCGTGTTCGCAAGGTACGAGCCTTCCGATGCGCCAATCGTTCCGTACACGAAGATCGTGTCGTTGTCTTCCGGCAGTCCCGCTTCGTCCGGCGTTATATAAGAAGGCTCCGCTTCGAAAAGCATACGCAGTTCTTTGCACGTTATGCAGTCGTAGTAGTCTTCCATATACGGATC
>CACYEW010000157.1 GCA_902773455.1 uncultured Ruminococcus sp. | reverse complement strand
TCCGTTTTATCGAGTTCGCAAAAAAGTCTGATCTTATCGAGCGGCAGACACATTTCTTTATTGAACGCGTGTTCTCTCATCAGTTTACGCATAATTCCACCTCATTTTTTATCGTTTCTCTGCCTTGCAAGCAGAGTCTCAAACCATAATTCGGGATCGGGCAGCGGCGTTGCCGGCACGATCTTCGATACGTCCTTATCCGTGAGCGTTCTCGTTTTTCTCACGTCGGTCTGTAAATTCGGTTTACCGTCGACGAGCGCCGAGCCGTGAGTGCCGATTTGTCCGGCGGACGTGATCATCGCCGACAGTACCGCTCTCGCGGTTACGGCGGTATCGTACAGACGAAAATACGCGGGTATTTCAGTTTTACCGGAAATAACGGCTTTGTCTTCAAAACCGTCGCAGAGATCGGAGACCTTCGCTAAGAGTTCTTTCATTTCGGATACGTTTCTGTCAAAATCGGCGCATCTGCTCATACCCGATCTTATTTCCGAAAGGATCTCATCCGCGTTCGATACTCCGTATTTGATATCGGGAAGCGAATAGTCCGGATCGGTTTTTCCGGTTTTGCGGATCTTTGCGATATGTTCGGCGGCGCGGAGACTGCCGACCTGCGTTGAGTTGAGCGCGCTTCCGCCAGGGCGGTAAACGCCGAACGTACCGGCGGCTTCGCCCGCGCAGTAGAGTCCTTTTACGCGCGTCTGCCAGTTCTCGTCGACGTCGACGCCGCCGTTGCAGTGCTGAGCGCACACGGCGATCCGAAGCCGGTCTTTTTCAAGATCTATACCGTGTCCGTAATACAGTTCGTATGCGCCTTCGTTCATTTTGCGAAGTCTTTGTATCGGCGTACCGAAAAGCGCTCCGGACCGTTTCAGATATTCGTGCGCTTCGTCCGGCAGAACGTCAAATCCGTTTTCAAGCCCTTTCGGATTTTTCGTATAGTCGAGATATACGCGTCTTCCCCGTTTTATCTGCTCCGATACGTAAAGATCGATCTGCGACGAGCCGTCTGTTTTTCTCGTATCGAACGGCCACTGATAGCCCTTAAGGAATATCAGCCCGAGAGAATTGTTTCCGAGCGCGTCGAAAAGAAATTCCCTCTCGACCCCGTTTTCGTCGATCGAAACGTATCTCGGCAATACCTGCTGATACGTACCCGAAAGATTCCAGCGGAAATCGGTGCTCGCTATGCCGTACTGCCATTCTTCCATATTGGCAAGAAGAGCCCCCGCGTCGATCGCAAGACCGGTCGAGCCGTGCTGGCTTTCCGGATACACCGTGTTTTCGTATATCCCCGCCGGTCCTCCGGTACACAGGATGACGTTATCACAGGCGTAAACCGTCAATTCGCCCGTCAGAGTCGAAACGCAGGCGACGCCGGTTACGGAGTTGTTTTCCGTTATGATCTTTACCGCAAGGGAGTCGTCAATGATCTCTATACCGCGTTCAAGCACGGATCTTTCAAGAGCTTCGGTCATGTATTTTGACGTCAGCGGTCCTGCCGACGTTGCTCTCGTTCTCGGATCGTGGTCGGTCTTATATCCGGCGTATTCGCCGTATTCGTTATGCGGAAACGGCACGCCGAGTTCAACGAGACGCATGAAACAGCGGGTCGAATACGCCGCTTCTGCAAGTGCGTGTTCACCCGATACGCCGCCGCCCGAATAGAGCGTTTCGGCAAGCTCTCTTACGCTGTCGCCTTCTCTGCCGCAGAGCGAGAGTTTATAATAAGTCTGTTTGTCGCTGCCGGTATTGCGCGAGGTACCCATAAGCCTGCCTTCGGTCACTATCGCGATATCCTTCACGCCGAGACCGTAAAGCCGGTCGGCGGCGTTGTATCCGGCGCAGCCGGTGCCGATTATCAGAGTGCTGTAGCGTTTCATAATTTTCTTATGTGCATACCGCCGTCTACGGTGAACGAACAGCCGGTAGTATAGCCGAAGGTGCCGTCGCAGAGCGCGGCGACCGCTTTCGCGATATCCGACGGCTGACCCCATCTGTGAAGCGGAACGAGCCCGTCCGCTATGAGTCTGTCGTATTTATCTTTCACCGCGGCGGTCATCCCCGTCGCGATTATACCGGGGCAGATCTCGTTGACCGTGATACCGTATTCGGAAAGACGGTCGGCGAAAAGCGTCGTTATCATAGAGACTCCGGCTTTTGAAATGCAGTATTCGCCGCGGCTCGTCGAACTCGTGTAAGCCGAGCACGACGATATATTGACGATATAACCGCCCTTGCCCTGCTTTATCATGGCGTTAGCCGCCGCCTGAGTCAGAAAAAGCGTGCCTTTCGTGTTGATACCCATTACGAAATCGTAGCTTTCCTCGGTCATTTCAAGTATATCGCGGCGTACCTTCGGCGCAACTCCGGCGACGTTTACGAGAACGGAAAGCTCTCCCGTCTGTAAAGCTTTGTTTACGAGCGCGGCTCTCGAATCCGCGTTTGAGATATCGCCCCGAACGTATGTAAAGCCTTCGCGGTTAAAGCCCTGCTCCGCAACGTCCATGCCGACGACGTGATACCCTTTTTCAATGAGCGTAATGGCGGTCTCTTTGCCGATGCCGCCGAGAACTCCGGTAACTATTGCGACTTTCATCTTTTCATCTCCTTATATGATTCTCTGTAATATCCGTTGAATACCGCGCAGCCGCTTTCGCGCTTGCCGCGCATAAGCTCCGTGCATTTTGAACAGCACAGACAGCATTTTCCGGGATCAAGCGATCCGTTCAAATAATCGTTGTAAAACTCCGGATAAGCTATGCTCAGCCGACCGAAGCCGACAAGATCGCATACGCCGTCGGCAAGCAGTTTTTCAGCCTCGTCCACCGCTTTTCCCCTGTAATACGACAAGCCGGAGCCGACGACGGCAAGAGACGGATATCTGTTTTTAATATGTTTTTCGACCGTTCTGAACCGCAAAAGCCCGGTTTCGGGCGGTTCCGGCGGCAGATAAGCGCCTTTTCTGTAAGGGCGGTTGACGTGCGGATTGTAATACGGATTTCCTACGGTAACGTTCAGAATATCGATACCGCGTTTTACAAGCCCGTCGATAAGCCTGTCCGGCTCGGAAAGATCGAGTTTTCCGTTTTCATCACAGCCGAAACCGTTCGGGTACGGCACCATATCGGACACGCCGAGACGTGTGCAGATCAGCGTACCGTCCGGTACGGCGGCTTTCACCGCGCCGATACAGTCAGAATAAAGCCGCGTTCTGTTCTCAAAGCTTCCGCCGTATTTGCCCGGCCGGTCATACGCCGACAAAAGCTCCTGCAAAAGATAGCCGTGGCACGATTTTATATCCACCCCGTCGAAGCCGGCTTCGACCGCAAGTTTTGCCGCCGCGGCGTATTTATCGGGCAGCGTATCAAGATATTCGTCCGTAACGATGTTTTCATCCGTCACCGGCCTTTTTTCTTCGTAAACGGAATTGTGATACGCGCAGAGCGGTACGACGCTCTGCCTGCCCGAATGGGTGAGCTGCAGAATATATATCTGCTTTTCCTTCGCGATTTCTCTCATCATTTGCAGCAGCGATCGGAACTTTCCGGCGTTTTGCTCCGTTATCATCATCTGACGGACGTTCGTACGCCCCTCGGGGCATACCGCGCACGCCTCGAACCATACGACCCCCGCGCCGCCCTCCGCAGCTTTCAGATACTTCATAACGGTAAGACCGCCCGGCGCCCCGTCTTCGCCGCAGTCGCACCCCTCCATCGGCTGAAAGACCACGCGGTTGTTTATCACCGTGTTTTTTATTGTCAATTCTTTCTCGATCATAAGCACCAATCTTTTGTATAGTTTATTATTATTGATTATACAATACTATTTTGTAAAAGTCAATAACAACATTACGAAGCTAAACAAAAAAGCCCGTGATATTATTTCACGAGCTTTTTCAAGAATGGTATATTAAAGCCACTTTTGATAATTAATTTTAAAGTGTAAATCTTAATAACCACATATATATTCATAATGACCGACCTCTTCTTGTTCAGGCGAAACAAGGACTCTTTCGGTATGTGATACCTCAAGTTGCTCCGGGGTCACCAGTACCGTTTCTGTATGAGATACCTCAGGTTGTTCCGGCGTCACTAGTATCGTTTCTGTATGAGACACTTCGGGCTGCTCCGGTGTTACAAGTACCTCTTCTAAATGTGAAACTTCTGGTTGCTCCGGACTTATTAGACCGTATTCGTATACAACTGTTTTATAACTCTCTATGATATAATAATCGAAAGCAACACTAATACCGTTATAACCGCCCCATGTAACGGTAACAATGCCTACCGGCGCATAACTATAAAGCCGTGCATGCGTTTCTTGAACCCAAGCATCAAACTGAGCTGTTGATGAAAAGTATAAATCCTCAAGTT
>CACYEW010000156.1 GCA_902773455.1 uncultured Ruminococcus sp. | reverse complement strand
GCTGAAAGAAAATAACCCACTATGACACTTTCTCTATTCGAAAGATGTCAAAGTGGGCTTGTTTCTTCTTTATGTTGCCTCTCCCTTCAGCCTGTTTTTCGTTTATAAAACAACTGTTTAACTCAGCCTTATCACAACAAATTCCGGTTCATTGTTTATTCTCGGTACGATATGCGGATTGCCGAGACCGCGGCTGACGATGAGCCTTTTGCCGTACATTCCGGAGGTGTATTCAGGGAATAATCCCTGACCGGGCGCGTATACGCCTCTTTTGAAAAATCTCCATTGTCCTCCGTGCGCATGGCCGGACAGGGTCAGATCGATATCGAGAGGCTTTATATACGGCGCGTAGTATTCGGGATGGTGGCACAAAAGCAGTTTATACCCGTCTTTTTGAGAAAACTCAGAAAGCCACCCGATCTTCGGCGGCGGAGTCTTTTTTTTCGACGTCTGCTCACGGTAAAAAACTCCCGACGTCAGCCCGCCTATGCGTACGCCGCGAAAAACGGCGTCGCTGTTATCGAGAAGGATCGCGCCGGTATCCCGGATCCTTTCGCGCACGTTTTCAACTCTTCGTTCGTGATTGCCGAGCGAACAGAATACGGGCATAACGGAGGCGGCGGATCTCAGAAACTCAAACCCCTTTTCGCATTTTTCTTCATTGTGAACGCAGTCTCCGCCGACGAGCAGAGCGTCGGCGTCCGAGGCGGCGAGCGCTTCGATAGCCGGTCTCGTATCGCATTCGTGGATATCCGAGACGAACGCGAAAACGACGTTCGGAACGCGCCCCGTTTTTACGCTGTATTCCGTTATTTCCATATCTTCTCCCGTTGAAAACGGGGACTTATGTCCCCGTCGCGTCAATTTTTCGGTATCGGGTCGCCGTTTTCGTCGAACAGAGGCAGATACTGCAGAGCCTTGATATCCTTTCTGTCGTACGCGTCGCCCTCGGCGAGTATCGCCATACGGTCTGCGATTATACCGCCCGCCTGTAAAACGAGCTCTTCGAGCGCGTGAAGCGATTCGCCCGTGCTGATAACGTCGTCGACGATGACGATACGCTTGCCGCGCATCATTTCGGCGTCCGCGCCGTCAAGATACAGCGTCTGCTGCCTCGCCGTGGTGATCGACCTGACTTCGCATTTCAGCACGTTTTTCATATAAAGCTTCGGCGCTTTTCTTGCGAGCATGTATTTGTTCTGACCGATCTGCCTGCACATCTCGTATACGAGCGGAATGCCCTTGCTCTCGGCCGTGATTATATAGTCGTAGTCTTTGTCCATGATCTTGATCAGCTCAGCCGCGCAGTGCTTCGTCAGCTCAACGTCGCCGAAAATGACGAACGCGCCGATGTAAAGCTTGTCGGAAAGCGGGCAGAGCGGCAGATCTCTCTTCAAGCCCTTGATGTCTATCTCGTAATATTCTTTCATACTGTTCCCTCCGTAAAGGTTTATTTCCGGATAAATATTATCACTATTATGCCGAAAAGTCAAGATTAAATCGAAAAAAACCGCGATCGAGCGGTTTTTTTCGTTTGAAAAGGTCATTTTGTAAGTCTGCCCTCGAACATTACCATGCCTTCCGCTGCCCATTCCGTCCTGCCCGTCATGATGAAGAATCTGAAAGGCTTATCTGCGGTAAAGTCGACCGGCGTTTCCGGCAACGCTTCGTCTTTTGCCATTATCGCGGTCACCGCGGCGGCTTCTACGCCCGTTTTATCGAGCTTTATTTTTGTTTTCTGCACTATGTCGTCAACGTAGACCGTTTCTTTTTCGGGGTCGAACATCCGGGAGAAATCGGCGATATCCGGAGCAAACGCGTCCTTCGCTCCGCGCTCTTTAAGAAAGTCGACGAGCTGTCTGTCGGAAAGGGAAGTCTCGATCTCGAATTCCGGTACGGTCACTTTCACTCTTCGCCGTTCGGCTTTCGACAGCTTTTCGGTCAGATCTTCGGCGCTGCCGAGAACAAAGATCATATCCACGCCGTTTTTCATCGGCACGGCGACGAGAGTCGTTTGTTCGTCGGAATAATAGCGGTAGTATTCGGTCGAAGAAATGAATTTCTTCTTCACCTTTTGCCCCGTTACCGTCGTGAAATCTCCGTCCGGCATTTCAATAAATTCGCATGCCCACGCGTTTTTGTAATACAGCGCGTTCATCAGTATCACGGCGAGGTTTGACGTATCGTAATCATCGGGCAGAAGCTTCGGTATCATCCCCTCCGTCTTTTCGTTTGCCCATGCGTTTACGTCGGCTATGACCTTGTCTTCCGTGAAGCTCCGGTATTCGGCGTAATACGACGAAACGGCGTCCTTATAGCCCTGCAGAAAATCGGGCAGGCCGGCTCTTTTCCATATTGAATTTGCGACTCTGAGCGCGCCGGACGGCTGATCGTAATACTGCTTCTGATCGTTCGTGAGCGCGTTATAGGTCTCAGTATATTTTTTTACCGCCTCGTTGAAGCAGCCCTCGAAGCCGTTGAAGCTTTTTATATACTCTTCAAGCTCCGGTAACGAATCTATGCCGATCGCCGTTTCAAGCTGATCCAGCGTTTGCCCGTTCGCGCCGGCAAGCAGCATCCCGAGCGCGTATTTGAACGAAAGCGGCGATATCATATAGCTTTCATCGCCGAGCCTCTGTTCAACGTAGTTCATAAGGTCAAAGTCAAAGGCTTCGAGCCTGTTGTCAAGCTCGGAGGGACCCGGCACGGCGGGCTTCTCCGCCGCGGTCCCGGCCTTTGTTTCAGCCGTACCGGATGACGCCGGAGACGGATTTTTCGGTATTGCGACGCAAGACGCGAAAAGAGCCGCAGCGGTCAGTACGGCTGATATCAAAGCGATCATTTTTTTCATATGCATTCTCCTTTTGAGGATTTTCCGGACGTTTTCTTCCTTTCACTTTATTAGTCGGCGTTTCCGGCGGATTTCTTACACTTAAAATAAAACATTTTTCAACAAATTACGTAATACATATTGATTTTTTCAATAATAACTGATATAATATCAACACTTGACAATCCGGAGAGAATTATGATCAAAATATTACACACGGCGGACCTGCATCTTGACAGTCCGTTTTCATTAAAAGATCCCGAAACGGCGCAGGCGATGCGCCGATCGCTTCGCGGCACGTTCACGTCCGCGATGCTTTTCGCTCGGTCGGAAAACGTCGATATCGTGCTCATCTCGGGCGACGTGTTCGACACGGGCTTCGCTTCGCGCGACACGCTCAATCTGTTAAAGAGCGAGTTTGAAAAAAATCCGGGCATACGCTTCGTAATAGCGCCCGGCAATCACGACCCGTATACGGAGAATTCACCGTGGGCGAAGACGGAATTCCCGTCGAACGTACATATTTTCAAGTCGTCGGCGCTGAACAGGGTCAGCTTCGACGATATAAACACCGACGTTTACGGCTGGGCGTTCACGGCGGATACGATGACCGTCGATCCGCTCGCGGTAAAGCCTTATCTCGATCAGTCGAAGATCAATATCCTTTGCGCTCACTGCGATATCGACGGACCCGCCGGCGGCAGATACTGCAGCATAAGCAAAGCGGAGCTTGAAGCGGCGGGCTTCGATTACGCCGCTCTCGGTCATATCCACAAGGGTTCGGAGACCGTACGCAAGGTCGGTAAGGTCAGCTTCGCTTATCCGGGCTGTCTCGAGGGCAGATCGTTCGACGAATGCGGGCAGAAATACGCGCTCTGCGGTCGGATAACGAAAGAACACGGTCTTGCCGACGTCGAGCTCATCTGCAGACCTTTTTCGCAGAGAAGATTCGAGATCGTCGAGGCGGACGTTACGGACGCGAACGATACCGCCGATATCATATCCGCCGCGGAAGAGGCGATGAAAGCGGCGCGCGTAACGCCCGACGTATCGGTGCGCCTGATACTTTGCGGCAAGGTGTCTCCTTCTCTGATCATATCCGAACCGTTCATCGAAAGCAGCGTCAAAGGCGCGAGATACGTCGAGGTATGCGACCGCACGGAGCCGCTTCTCGATTACGACTCGTTCGGATCGGATCCGGGCATACGCGGAGCGTTTTACAGATCGATGAAGCCGTATCTTACGGAAGGCGGCGAAAGGGAAAAGCGCATAGCGGCAAAGGCTTTGCACGCGGCTTTGCAGGCGCTTGACGGGAGCAACTGATATGACGATAAAAAACATCAGCATCATATCCTTCGGTATGATCAGAAACAGAACGATCGATTTTGCCGACGGACTGAACGTTATCGAGGGCGACAACGAGACCGGCAAGAGCACGGTCGGCGCCTTCATCAAATTCATATTCTACGGCTTGAACAAAGCCGAAAAAGCGAAATACGTCGGCTGGGGAGAAGCCGGCTGCTCGGGTTCGCTCACGCTCGTTTCCGGCGGTGAAACGTACAGAATAGAACGGGAACTCGTAGTAAGCAGAACTAACGATAAGATCAACATCATACCGTCCGGCTCCGTACCGATGAAGACGGATAAAACGCCCGCGGAGCTTTTTCTGAAGGTGCCGGAGCAGGTGTTCGTCAATACGGCTTTCACGGGTCAGCTCGGTTCGGCGATCAACGGCAACGGACTTCCCGAAGCCGCGGAGAACATACTTTTCTCGGCGGACGAGGCGGTGAATACCGTAAAAGCGCTGAAAAAGCTCGACGAAGCGCGCGTTATGCTTCTGCACAAGAACAAAAAAGGCGGCAAAGTGTACGAGCTTGAAAACGCCGCCGCCGAGCTCGAATACAAGCTCGCGTCGGCAAAAAGCGCGGCGGAGCAGATATTCACTCTCGACGACTCGATCAGAACGATGCGCGCAAGATATAACGCGAACAGGGAAAAAGCCGCGCTGATAATCGATCAGCTCGACGAATACGACGCGTATACGAGACTTCAGGCGGTCGCCGCTCACAACGAAAACAAAGCGGAGCTCGCAAAGAAAGAGCAGACCGTAAAGGAGCTTGAAGAAAAGTACCGTCACGACGGATTTTTGCCGGACGCCGCGTACGTGGATCTCCTTCGAACGCTGCGCGCCGAGGAAGCGGAGCTTTCAGCCGAAACAGCCGAAAACGCCCGTGAGATCGCGGACGCCGAAGCCGAGGTCAGAGCCGACGGCACGGGCGGTCTTCTGAAGCTTTCCGCCGGCGTCGGAGGCATCGACGGAATAAGAAGCATCTATTCGGGCTTCGTGAAAAAATCCGCTTCGTTCCGCATAGGCGCCGTACTGGTCCTGCTCGCCCTGATAATATCCGTGGGCGCGGGAGTCGCGTTCTATATGATGGATATGATAATGCCGCATCTTATAATCTGCGGCGCCGCGGCGGCTGCTTTCATAATACTCGCCGTCGTGATGTTTACGAAGATATCGCGGATCTCATCCGGTCTGCAGAAGCTTTCCGCAAAGCTCGGAGCGGAGGATCACAGGCAGATACCCGGTATGCTCGACGAGGCGGAAAAAAGATCGGGAGAGCTGCATGAGAAGACCGGCAGGCTGAACGCCGCTTACGAACGGCAGAAAAAGCTGAAAGAAAAATCCGAGGCGCTCGTGATGAAGATCAAAGAGGCGATATCGAAGCGCAAAGAAACGAGCGCGACGTCGCTTTCGGATCTGATAAGCGAGACGGAGAAGATCGTCACCGAGCTTTCCGTCGCAAGATCGGAGCTTGAAATGGCTCAGTATAAAGCGCGCGTATCGGCTGAAAAAGCCGAAGGCGCCGATGAAAAACAGCTCAGAGCGAAGATAAAAGGCGCTCTGCCCGCCGAAGAATGCAAAACGTTCAAAGTGGATATGAAGCGCACCGAGCTGAACTGGCTCACCAAACAGAACGAATCGCTTACCGAAAAACTGACCGAAGCGGAAAAATCGCTCGCCGCGGCAAACGCCACGTTCACCCTTCCGGCGCAGATCTACGCGAAGCTCATCGACGTTCGCGCCGAGCTTGAGGAGGCGCGTGAGGATTACGAGGCGCACGTTCTCGCGTATGAAAAGCTTTCCGAAGCGTCGAGACGGCTCCGCAGCAGTATTTCGCCCGCTCTCGCAGATTACGCGGGAAAGCTCATGGACGGCTTTACCGGCGGCAAATACGGCGAGCTCGGCGTGTCCGACAGCTTCGATATCACGTACAGCGGAGAGGGGATGACTCATCCCGCCGATACGCTTTCAAGCGGAACGCAGGATATGGCGTACGTAAGCCTTCGCCTCGCTCTCGTAAAGCTTCTTTTCCCGGATAAGACGACCGTATTCTTCGACGATACCTTCGCCAGAGTCGACAACGGCAGGCTTATCAGAGTGATGAAAACCCTGTCGACGCTCGAAAATCAGTGCGTGCTGTTCACGTGCCGCGACAGAGAGGGCAAATGCGCCGAAATATTCGGCGGCAGGGTGATAAAGATATGACCTTATCCGAAGCGTTTGAAATGAACGGTCTGTCGGATATACTGACGGATGAAAACAAAAACAAATTCATAAAGCTTTTCGGTCTTTTGAACGAATTCAACAGCGGCGTGAACGTCACCGCGGTGACGGACGAGACCGGCGTTTACGTAAAGCATTACGCAGACAGTCTTACGGTACTGCCTTACGTCGAGGGGAGAGAGCTTCTCGACGTCGGCTGCGGCGGCGGTTTCCCGTCTCTGCCGGTCGCTCTGGCGCGGCCGGATATCCGCGTAACGAGTATGGATTCGACGGAGAAAAAGCTCGGTCTGATAAATATATGCAGAGAAGAGCTCGGTCTTGATAATATCAGGACGGTCGCCGGCAGAGCGGAGGAGCTTTGCAGACCGCCGCTCCGTCAGAGCTTCGATACGGTGTGCGCAAGAGCGGTGGCTAATCTGCGTATCTTATGTGAGCTTTGTCTGCCGTACGTCAGAGTCGGCGGAGTCTTCATAGCGATGAAGACGGACGGCTCTGAGCTTACCGACGCGGAAAACGCGATCAGACTTACCGGCGGCAGATTTGAAAAAGCCGTTCGGATCGCGCTTCGCACCGATACCGAAACGATGGACCGCACGCTTATAATCATAAGAAAAGTCAATAATACCGATAAAAAATATCCGCGCAGATACGCGCAGATAAAATCGAGACCTCTTTGATATGGAAATCATAAAACTTAATGAAAAAACGGCTCCTTCGCCTGTGAAGACCGTCGTCGCGGTCGGCAATTTCGACGGCGTGCATAAAGGTCATCAGGCGCTTCTCGAAAAAGCCGTCTCGCTTGCCGAAGAGCTCGGCGCGGCGCCCGCCGTATGGAGCTTTGAAAACTATACGCCGAGATCGGCGGGCGTTTGCATAGTTCTGCCCGAAGACAGAAACGGGCTTTTCGGATCGTACGGAGCGGAAAAGGTTTTTCTGTCAAAATACGAAGACGTGAGCGGATATTCCGCAAAGCGGTTCGTAAAAGACGTTCTCCGCGGCAAATGCGGAGCAGTATGCGCGGTCTGCGGATATAATTTCCGCTTCGGCAAAAACGCCTCCGCGGGCGCCGACGATCTCGAAAAGCTGATGAAAGAATACGGCGGATCGGCTTATAAGGTCGAAGCGGTGAAGGCCGGCGGCGAGACCGTCAGTTCAACGTCGATACGCGGGTATCTTTGCGAAGGAGAACCGAAAAAAGCGGCGGCGCTCCTCGGCAGACCGTATTATATAGATCTGCCCGTCGTACACGGCAGAAGACTCGGGACCAGACTCGGTTTTCCGACGATAAATCAGGTCTTTCCCAAAGGTCTCATCGTGCCGAGATACGGCGCGTACGCCTGTTACGCGCATATCGACGGCGTGAGATACAAAGCCGTCTCCGACGTAGGCATAAGACCGACCGTCGACGGGGCGGGGATAATAAGCGAAACTCATATAATCGGCTTTGACGGCGACTTATACAGCTGCAGCGTCAAGGTCGAATTCATCGAATTTCTGCGTCCGGAACGCAAATTCGATTCTCTCGACGCGCTCAAAGCGCAGATCGGCGAAGACGTGAAAACGGCTTTGCGTATACTTTCGTGAGGAATATCCAATGAAACTGAGATTGAAGATAACGGCGCTCATAGCCGCCGCGCTTATGATACTCCCGGTCTTTCCGGCGTTCGCCGCCGTCACCGAGGCGGACGTGGTGGAGCCGACGGATTACAAAATAAAAAATGAAGACGATCTGCCGATAAAGTCCGAAAACGTTCTGCTTTACAGCGAATACGACGACAGATATCTTTATAAAAAGAATTCGGAAATGTCGCTTGAACCGGGTTCGACGGTCAAAACGCTCGTCGGCGCGATGATATACGAAAAGTTCAGGGACCGTCTCGACGAGAAGATAACCGTCACCGAGGAAAACCTTGACGGCAAAGAGGGACTTCTCGTATATTTCGAAGCGGGAGAGATACTTTCGATAAGGCAGCTTATGTACGCGCTCCTTATGTACGGAGCAAACGACGCCGCCGTGATACTCGTGCATCACTATATGAGCG
>CACYEW010000155.1 GCA_902773455.1 uncultured Ruminococcus sp. | reverse complement strand
CCCCCAAGGGTGGCGCGGTACGCGTCACACAGACCGTCGGCTTTGCCGACACCTTACCTTTTCACTATTCACTCTTACTTCTCCATTATCGTCGCTCCGCGTTCGAGCGCGACCACGCCCGTACGGCACATTTCTATTATGCCTATCGGCTTCATGACCTCGATGAACGCGTCGATCTTCGACGATTCGCCGGTGACCTCGATACACATGGTCGAGGTATTGTAGTCGATTATCTTAGCTCTGTATATTTCCGACGCGGCGAGCACCTCCGAACGGTTTTCGGGCGTCGTTTTGACCTTCAAAAGCATCAGCTCGCGCTGTACCGACGTCTGCGGCAGAAGCTTGACTTTTTTGACGTTATGCAGTTTTTTCAGCTGATTTATTACCTGATCCCTTATATGCTCGTCTTCGTCGAGCGTTATCGTGATCCTCGAATAATCGGGATCGTGCGTCGCGCCGACGGTCAGCGTGTCTATATTGAATCCGCGGCGCATAAACAAGCCGGAAACGCGTGCAAGCACGCCGTATTTGTTTTCAACGTATATCGCTATAACGCTTTTCATTTCCGATCCTCCTCTTTGATTTCCGTTATGAGATCGTCGATCGAGCCGCCCGGCGGCATCATCGGCAAAACGAGCTCGTCTTTATCCGTAACGACGTCGATGACGTAGGGTCCCTTGTATTTCATCGCCGCCGAAAACGCCTTTTCAAAGCCGGAAACGTCCGTCACGCGCTCGCCCTTCGCTCCGTACGCTTCGGCGAGCTTCACGAAATCTGTCTTTCGTTCAAGCACCGTGTTCGAATACCGTTTTCCGAAGAAAAGCGTCTGCATCTGGCGCACCATACCGAGAACGCCGTTATCGAACAGAACGATCGCTATCGGCATACCGTAGGTCACGGCGGTCGCAAGCTCGCTGCAGTTCATGGCAAAGCTGCCGTCGCCCGTTATCAGAACGGCTCTTTTGTTTCCCGCGGTCACCGCTCCTATCGCCGCGCCGAGGCCGTAGCCCATCGTGCCGAGCCCTCCGCTCGAAGCAAATCTGCGCGGCTTGGAAAATCTTACGTTCTGCGCGCACCACATCTGATGCTGACCTACGTCGGTACAGATCACGTCGTCTTCGCTTTTGTACTTGTTAATGATCTCAAAGATCTTTTTCGGCGGGGTTTTGCTCACCGATCTTTCTTCTGTCTCTTTTTCTATGCGCTCCTCTTCTTCGCGGAGCTTCGAAACGAGTTCTCTCCATTCGGGATGATCGGCTTTTTCGCACTTTTCGAAAAGCCTCGCAAACGAATCTCTTAAATTTCCGACGATACCGACGTCGACCTGCACGTTTTTGTTTATCTCGGAAAGATCCGTGTCGAGCTGTATTATCTTCGCTCTTTTCGCGTATTTTTCAACTTTGCCGGTCGCTCTGTCGCTGAAGCGCACGCCTATACCGATTATGAGATCGGCCTCTTTGTTCGCCATGGTCGAAGCGTATCTGCCGTGCATCCCCTCCATACCGAGGAATCTTGCGTGACCGTCCGGCAGAGCCGACAGTCCCATGAAAGAACAGCCGATATATGCGTCGGTAAGCTCGGCGAATTCTGCCGTTTTTTCGGCTATTCCGGCGCCTGCCGCGCCGCCTCCGATATAGATATACGGGCGTTTCGCCTCGTTTATCAGTTTTGCGGCGGCTTCTATATCCGCCTCGTCGGCTTTGTCTTCTTCAAAATATCCGACCGGCTCCGACCTCTCGTATTCGCATAAGGCGCACTGAACGTCCTTCGGCACGTCTATCAGCACGGGGCCGGGTCTGCCCGATTTCGCGATCATGAACGCCTCGCGCACCGTATCGGCGAGCTCGTTGACGTCCTGCACGAAATAGTTGTGCTTCGTTATCGGCATCGTTACGCCGGTTATATTGATCTCCTGAAACGCGTCGCGGCCTATGAGCGTGGTCGGCACGTTGCCGGTTATCGCCACCATCGGCACCGAGTCGAGCATAGCCGTGGCTATTCCGGTGACGAGGTTCGTTGCGCCGGGTCCCGACGTCGCTATAACGACGCCGACCTTGCCCGTTACTCTCGCGTAGCCGTCCGCGGCGTGCGCGGCGCCCTGCTCGTGCGCGGTGAGTATATGGCGGATTTTCTTTCTTGCCGCGTACAGCGCGTCGTATATATAAAGGACCTGCCCGCCGGGATAACCGAACACGTCGGTCACGCCCTGCTCTTCAAGCACGGCGACGAGAAGCTCCGCGCCTTTCATTTTACGTTTTCTTTTTTTCTCCATCAGAAACCTCCGGGATAATAAAAAACTCTTCCGTCTCTTAAAATTTCAAAGAGACGAAAGAGCGCTTCTTCCGCGGTACCACTCTTTTTCATCCGTAAGGATGCACTTTCCGGCCCTGTTACGGGAGCACCCGTCCGCGCTTACTCCGTTCTGCGCGTCCGCTCCGCGGCGACGACCCGGATCTTCCGTATGCCTCGCACCGACCGGCATATCTCTGATATCGGCTTACGATCCGCTTTATCCGCTTCATTGCGTTTAGTAGATACTAACATAATTTTTTACGAATGTCAAGATAAAATGCAAAAAAATTTCAGTATTATTAAAATCAATAAGAACTGTGTGAGCAAACCCGGTCGAAAACACAAGAGCCGCAGCAGCCGTTCGTATCAGTTTTTCGGTCCGAGAACGACGTTTTCTCCGTTCAGGTGTTTACGAAGTCTTATAAGGTCCTGACCGTTTAACGTGCCGTTGCCGTTGACGTCGGCGCCTTCTGTTACCGCCACTTGTTCTCCGTTCAGGAATTTACGCAGTCTGATAAGGTCCTGACCGTTCACCTTACCGTCGCCGTTCACGTCGCCGTAGCCGCCGACGTCGTCGCCGCCGAAGGTTATGATCTTAGACCAGTCGGAATGATAAAGATCCCAACCCGTGTATTCATCTTCGTAATCGTACGCGTACCGGCAGCGCAGCTCGATCTTCGCGTCAGCCGTCACTATCGGGCGCTCTTCGTTCTGCAGGGCGTAAAGCCACGCCTGATGCTGACCTGCCGTTATATCCCTGTCGCCCTGCACTTCTGCCCATTCGGTATCGCCTTTTACGCGCGCCCAGATCTCAATATAAAGCCCAAGTCCGAGTGAGTGCTGGTTCGCCGCCTGTTCGGCGAGCTTGTCCGGCACGGTAAGCGTGAACGCGACCGTCGGACAGTCGTCTTCTCCGAGTATGCCGAGATTGACGAGATTCGTTATCACGGGAGCGTCGACCTCGCCGGGCTTCAGCGGTTCTATTTTCGCTATATCCTTACCGTAACCGCAGGCGTCTGACCAGTCGGAGAAAATGTAGGACTGACGTTCGACGCCCTCCCCGTCTTCGTAAGTAAGTACGGTATAAAGGCGTGCGCGGAAATACATCGTGTGTTCAGTAAAGTCGATCCGCAGTACGGGATCGTAGCCTTCTTCTTCTACTTCGTAAGTGTACTGACCTTCACGGAGCTGATCCTTGATACCGGGCGTGCCCGTGTCGGGATCGCCGTAGAAGTCATTCTCGTTTATCCCGCGCATCACCCAGTAATCCTGTGCGGTATAGCAGGAGTTGCCCAGCCCCCAGTTGACCATGTCCCAAGCGCTGCAGCGCCAGTTCCAGTTTTCGTCGACGCCAATCGCCCAGTAATCGTCTTCGATATGATGGTAATCCCAGTACGGAGTATAGTGCCAGCCGCTCACCTCGTCGTTTACGTCGTCGAGCGCCCAGTCGATCTGAACTTCCGTATAGATCTCGTAAAACGGATACTGCGCCATGAATTCATCGAGATCCTCCGCCTGTTCCTTAGCCATATAAAATTCCGCTATCGAATTGTCGATGGTAAACGTAAGCGACATCGTCGTAGGCGAGTCGTTGCCCTCGAGCCACGTCGCCGCGATATGCGTCGGGGCGGCGTTTTCAAACGGCAGATCGCTTTCCTGCAAAGCTTCCGCGGGGCAGATCACGAACATCGACAGGATCATCGCGGCCGCGATCACGGCGGATAACATCTTTTTCATATATCATACTCCTTTAATAATAGATTTCTGCGAATACATTATACCGCCGTCCTGCGCGTTTGTCAAGATAAATATTACCTGTTTTTTCCGCAAACGCCTGTCGCTTACTTTTTACGGTTTTCCGCGCTGCAAAAATATTTGTTAAAAATCTTGACTTTGACAGATTCATGTGATATAATACTTTTCCGTAACAATGGGATATAGCCAAGTCGGTTAAGGCACAAGACTTTGACTCTTGCACTGCGCTGGTTCGAATCCAGCTATCCCAGCCAGAAAAATCCGTCCGAAAGGACGGATTTTTCAATGAAGTCGCCCCTTCGGGGCTAATGAAGACGCTTCGCTAATGAAGAAATGAAGACGCTCACTGCGTTCGCTAATTAAGGAACGGGGGCGACTTCGCTTAATTAGGCGGCAAAGTCGCCGTCTTCATTAACGAGCGAAGCGAGTGGCTTCATTAGTCGGCAAAGCCGACGTCTTCATTTTTTGCGATTTCAAGCGGTTTGGTTTAACGATGAATATTAGACCGTATAAAATCAGATTTTTTATCTTTTTTTCACTTTTGCAATTTCATTCGTTAATTACGAAAAAAAGCACGTGAAGGGAGAGGCTGCGCAAGGAAGAAACAAACCCACTCTGACACCTTTCAATTACAGAAAGTGTCACAGTGGGTTATTCTCTTTCAGCTTGTTCTAACCGCTCTGATATTAAGAATGATTTTGAAAATAGCTAAATTGCTCGCAGTCGCTCGCAGCTGAATTATCTCACTGCGTTCGATAGCTAAATTGTCCCATAGGGACAGCTAAATTAAATTCGCTTTTTTCAGCTCGGCAAAGCCGAATTTAGCTTGCGAAGCAAATTTAGCTGGGCGAAGCCCAATTTAGCTCGCCGCTCGCGGCGAATTTAGCTGCGGTGTACTTCCTTACGAAGTACACCGCGAGGGCGGTCCTTTTTCATATGTCAACGTTTTTTCTTTCTGATCGCGAATACCGCCAACAGAACTGCGGCTGCCGCGAGGACGGCCGTGCCGGCGATGACGGGGATCAGGATCTTCGCCTTTGAGTTCCCGCTTTCCTTGCCGGGATCGGTGTCCGGCGCGGTCGCGGGCTCGGCGTCGGTGACGGGTTCGGTCGCCGGTTGGCCGGTCGTTGCTTCGTTATCAGTCGTTGTCTCTGCGGTGTCGGCCGGCTCCGCGGCGGTCGTCGTCTCGCCGCCGTCGTCAAGCTCTTTGCCGAACACCTCGATCTCGCCGAACTGAGACAGATATCCGCCCGTCGGGTCGGGGTTTTCGTTGTGCTTCGTTATGTGCACCCGAACGTATCTCGCCGCGGTATCGTCAAACGAGGCGACGACGTCGTCGGGCGACGGGGCCGCTCCGGCATATGACGAAACGGTCTTCCACTCTTTGCCGTCCTCGGAGATCTGCAGCTCGAAGTCGGTCGGCATCAGACCGCCGTCGTTGTACACGCACGGCTTGACTATGATCGAATTGAGCCGGTAGACGTCCTGCAGATCGACGGTGACGTCGACCGGATCGTCGCGCTTAATCACGGAATACGGGTCGACGGACCAGCCGACGTGCGTCGTCTCCTCCATCGGCAGATTCACGCCGTCCGTGATATAGCTTTTCGAGAAATACGTGCCGTCTTCGTACGAGTTTTCCGCCTTGACCGGCTTGTTCTGCGCCAGGTTCACACCTTCGCGCGCAAGCGGTATGAGCTTGCTCATCGCGGTGACGAGCTTGCTTCTCGCGCCGTCTACCTTTGACTGCTTCGCCGTGCTGTCGGCAAGCACAGTTTTCGCATCGTTCAGCGCTTCCTCGAACGCTTTCATGTTGTCGTCGTTTCTATAATTGTTTTTATCTGTGCCGTCCGCTTCCGCTATCGCTCCCTCGAGCTGGCGGAAATCCGTGATCGTTTTCATCTCGAATTCATATTCGGCGTCGGTACGCAGCAGCACGCCCTCTCCGGCGAGCAGCTCGACCGTGTACACGCCGTCTTTTGCAGTGAGTTCGACCGGCTGTCCCGTTTCGGTGCTTATGTATTCAAGCTTTTTGATGTCTTTGTCGGCGGTGAAAGTGACCGTAGCCGACGCGGTGTAATTGCGGTTTACGATCATCGCGTAATTTCTGCCGGTATCCTTTTCCACCATGTGCGAGATCGCGAGCCTCTTGTTCGTGTTCGTCGGCTGTATGAAGAATCCGAGGGGCAGAGCGTTGTATTCCGAACCGAAATTCGCGCCGGTATGATATATCTTCTCCATATCGAGCTTCATCAGCGTCGGGCCTAGCGCCTGCACCTGCGCGTTGATCTTGCACACGGGCTCGAAAAGGTCCGTCGGCTCGTTGTTTATGTCGATTATCGCGGGACCGTACGTCTCCGCGGCGTTTGCCGCGGGCGTTTTCCAGCAGAAGTACGATATCTGCTTGACGCCGCCGGCGAGCATCGCGAACACCTGATATCTCACCTCGTCGGCGTTGGGACGGTGGTTGTTGTTCCAGTTCATCGCCTGCACGTACGACGCGCCGGGAACGCCGAGCTCGCGGCTTATCTTCTGATTGTATCTTATCTGACCGTAAAGCGTGTTTTCGTTGCAGCTC
Organism: uncultured Ruminococcus sp.; assembly: GCA_902773455.1. Taxonomy (GTDB): domain Bacteria; phylum Bacillota; class Clostridia; order Oscillospirales; family CAG-272; genus UBA1248. The sequence goes on along the minus strand of CACYEW010000155.1, from coordinate 311 downwards.
TTCGAGGTGAAGACGTACGCGTCGTACATCACGTAGTCGAGCGAGAGCCCGTATTTGTCCTTCAACTCTTTCTGCAGCGCCGTCACGTTGTCCTTATACGCGCCGCAGTAGTTCATGTGCGCGACGGCGTTCGGCATGACGCTCTTGATGAGCGATATAGCACGCGCGAAAACGGTGGAAGACGCCGGCTCGTCTACTACGTAATACGCGGCGACGCCTGGGAGATGCGAATACCGTTTCACGAACTCGAGTATCTTCGCGTCGCTCGCCGACTGCCAGCCGGCGCCGTTGAAGCTCTTTTCGCTGACCGT
>CACYEW010000154.1 GCA_902773455.1 uncultured Ruminococcus sp. | reverse complement strand
TTCAGCCTCGTACAGCCCGGACGGCAAACGTATCGTCACGGCGTCTAGGAATGATACCGCAAAGGTGTGGGACGCGGAGAGCTTTGAACTGCTCGACTCGATTGAAGAACACGGGGACCAGGTCAATTCGGCGCGTTACAGCGCCGACGGCTCGCTTATAATAACCGCTTCACGCGACGGCACTGCGAAGATATGGGACGCGGTAACGGATGAATTTTTGCGCACTTTGACTTATATTCCCGGAATGAATTTCGTCGGCGTTGATTTTACCGCGCTCGATCCGCGGTCGGAATTTGACGAAGAAGATAAAAAGCTGATCAGACGCTACGGTGGAAAGATGTAAAATATATCACGCAAAACAAAAAAAGCTCCCTGCGCACGGCAGGGAGTTTTTTATTACTGTTCTTTCGGTTGTTTAGCGGGGTAGACGACTACCTTGCGGTTGGCGTCGGTGCCGACGGAGCCGGTGGTGACGCCTTCGATCTTCTGTACCTCGGAGTGGATTATGCGGCGCTCGTGGGCGGGCATCGGCTCAAGCGATACGCTGCGTTTATACTTTTTCGCGCGTTCCGCCGTTCTTCTCGCAAGGGCGCGCAGCGTCTCTTCGCGCTTTGCGCGGTAGCCGCCGATATCGAGAGAGATGCGCGTGTATTCGCGGTCGTCTTCTTCCGATTCCTTTTTATTTGCCGCAAGACTGCACAGATACTGAAGCGAATCGAGCGTTTCGCCGTGATGACCGATCAGAACGCCCGTATCGGTACCGCTGATCTCTATTTTGCAGTCTCCGTCCTCGGTCTTTCCTACCGTGACCTCGGCTTCGATACGCATATCGGCAAGCAGCTGCCTGATGAACGTTACGGCCGCGTCGACGGGCGTTTCGGTGTATACGACCCTGACCTTTGCCGCAACGGCTCCCATGCCGAGAAAGCCTCTTTTCGGTTCGGTGAGAACCTCAAACGTAACGGCTTCTTTTGATACGCCGAGCTCCTCGCACGCCGCCGCGACGGCCGCTTCCACTGTCGGCGCAGATTTTATTGATTCTTTTTTCATATTTGTTCCGACGTGTTATTCGTCGTCCTTCTTATCATTTTTTATTTCGGCTTTGCCGATGAATTTGTTCTTTTTGCCTTTCGGCTCTTTCGAAGCGGCCGAGGTTTCGGAAGACGGACCCATCGGTTCCACCCAGCCTTCGGGCGTGCCGGTCTTTGACTTAACCGATATGACCCTTTCTTCTTCTTCGACCTGCTTTTTCTTCTTTTCTTCGGCTTTTTTCTGCTCGTACGCCTGTCTGTCGGCTTCACGCATAGCCTCGCGTACCTCTTCATCCGTCATTTTATGAGTCGGGAAGAGCTTGGAGAGGAGTACCTGCTGGCCGAAACCGATCACGTTGCCGTAGATCCAGTAAAGCGCGAGAGCGGTGGGGAGCGAAAACGCGATGAACGCGGATAACGCGGGCATCATAAGCTCCATTATCTTCATGCTGTTGCCCTGCTGCTCGGCGGATATGGGCTGATACGTGAATTTCTTCTGGAATTTCGTCGTCGCCCAGAGTATCGCGAACGTGATTATCGGAACGAGTATATACCACCAGATCTGTTCGTTAGGCGTTACGGCAAGATCGACGAAGCCGACCTTGAAATTCGGGAAAACGGCGTTATTGAGCTGAGATACGAGATCGGCGCGGAACGCCGCGAAGTTGGTCAGCGTATTGCCCGCCGCGTCGACCGCGCCGGTAGGCACCGAACCGTCGATCGGGAGAGCGTTTATGAGCGTTTTGAGATTTTCACCGTCGCGAAGCCAGCCTGCCGCTTTGATCGTGAGGTTCTGGTACGAACTGTTGCCGGCGTAGTTCATCAATCTGTTGAAGGTCTCCATTATGACCTCTATCTGAGCTTTGCCGAACTGGCAGATATAATGCAGCGGGTTTTGCACGATATAATAAAGGGAGAAGAATATGGGAAGCTGTATCAGCATCGGAAGGCAGCCGCCGAACTGGCTGTATTTTTCCTTCTGCTGCATCTCCATTATTTCCTGCTGCATCTTCTGACGTGACTCGCGGTCGTCTCTGCCCTTGTATTTTCTTCTTATAGCCTCTTCTTTGGGGCGGAGAAGCGCGAGCTTTTGCTGATTTTTCTGTTGCTTTATACCGAAGGGAAACATCAGCAGTCTTATAATCAGAGCGAAAAGAAACAGCGAGAGCCAGTAATTCTGCCCCGTGATCTTATCGCAGAAGATCATAACGTACTTAAGTCCCTCGGCAAGGTATCCGAATAAAGCAGACATGTGTTTTTACCTTTCTTAGGTCTTTGGTTTTTTCTCTTTTTTCGGCGGCGGCAGATCCACGCCTCCGCGTGAAAACGGATTGCATCGCAATATCCTCCAGAGCGCGAGCAAAGAACCCTTGAACCATCCGTGGATCATGATGCACTCATAACCGTATTCGGAGCAGGTAGGGTAATACTTGCAGGTCGGGTACTTTTTGAGACCCGACAGATATTTTCTGTAGAATCTGATGAGAAACAAAAGAAATTTCTTCATTGCAAATCATCCGAAAGCTTCGCGCGTAAAAGTCCGAGCGCAGAAAACGCCTCTTCAAGCTCGTTATAGATATCGGGCGTGCGGACCTTAACGGCGGCGCTTCTCGCGGCGATAACGATTATTTTGCCGGTCTGTATCTCATACGTCTTCAAGAGCCTGTAATAAGCCTCTCGCATCATCCTTTTGGTGCGGTTTCGCACCACGGCGCCGCCGAGCTTCTTCGCAGCGGTGAGACCGATGCGGTTGATCCTCGATTTTAATGGATTGGCCCGCTGTAAACGTGCGGCGTGGTAATCGGGCAAAAGATAAACGCAGACGTATTTCCCGCCGGCTTTTTTGCCGTTTTTGTAAGCCTTAGAGAAAAGATGGTTTTCTTTTAATGCGTAAATTTTCATTTTAACTAAAAAACCTCTGAATCAGCAGAGGTTTTCTAATATCAGTAGGTCAGTCTTTCTCTGCCTTTGGCACGTCTTCTTTTCAGGACCTTTCTGCCGTTTGCGGTAGCCATTCTCTTTCTGAAGCCGTGTTCTCTTTTGCGCTGGCGCTTCTTGGGCTGGTATGTTCTGAGCATCTTTCTATCCTCCTTTTTCCTTTGAATCGGTTTTTATATATGGATGCCCCGATAAACGCATCAATATAATTCTTATGCTTGCCCTTCGCGGCTGTCCCGCCGGTACAGGCAAACGCTATTATATAATAATATACTGCCGTTTGTCAATAGCTGACGGCAAAAGTAATTTGTAAACTTTTTAAGAATATTAAGTAAATTGAAGATCTCCGAAGATCTTTTCATAAGCAGCCGTAAGGATTTCGACGGCCCTTTCATGCTCGCCGTTGAGGTAAAGATAACCTATAAGCGCCTCAAAACCGGTCGCGCGGTGATAATCGGTCATCTTCTGACGCTTCGGGTGATGCGAAAGATCGGAATTCCTTCCGCGACGGTAGATATCGAGCTCGTTTTCGGTAAGAGAGGCTTCGACGCAGCCGAAAGCTTCGGACTGAGCCGTGGCGGTCACGAACCTCAGCGCAAGCGCGCTCAGCCTGCCCGTATCGGTTATACCCGTCTTCAGCAGGTTTTCTCTCACGAAAAGCTCTATTACCGCGTCGCCTACGTACGCGAGAGCCTTGCCTGTATATTTATCTCCTTCCGTCATACGATCTTCCTCAACGTTATATTTATGAATCTCGAAAGTCCCTTGAGCCTTGCGCGTGCGGTTATCTGCAGATCGAGCGCGCATTCGGCGGCTTTTCTGCAATCGTTTTCGTCGGCGGAGCCGGCAAATACGGTCTTCAGATACGCGTCGGTGCCTTTATGCAGATAATCGGCTCCGATCGCTTGCCGCGCGCGGTCGGCAAAATCGCTCATCAGTTCGTTTTTACGCCGCTTCAATCCGAGAAGAGCCAGCACCCTGAAAATATAATCACAGAACCGCACCGTATCGGCGAACGGATCTTCCGACCCGCCTTTCGCGGCGGCTCTCAGAGCTTCGTTAAGCTTGTCGCGCTTCTTTTTGCGGTAAACGAGATAAGCGAATACTGCGGACAGGAATGCGAATACCGCCGCGGCGATCAGTATCGCTCTGACCGGTATCTCGACCGGGACGTCAGACTGCTGCCCGGATCCGTCGGTCGTTAC
>CACYEW010000153.1 GCA_902773455.1 uncultured Ruminococcus sp. | reverse complement strand
GCCGGCAGAATAATAACGAAATGCACGCAGATAAATCCCGAGCAGAGATACCAAAGCGCCGAACAGCTGGCGAACGCTCTGTAACAACACAAAAAAAGAACCGTCCGACTCCCGTTCCGGGGCGGACGGCTTTGTTTTCAGTACGCTTTGATCCATTCGGATCTGTGACTGGCGACGGCTTCTTCGGTCAGCGCTTCGATATCTATGCGCGATTCCTCTTTCAGTACGTTTTCAAGCGCGGGCTTCGTCTTCGGGTGGCGCGGCGTGAATACGGTACAGCAGTCTTCAAACGGCAGGATCGACAGATCGTACGCGCCTATCTGCCGCGATCTCTGCACTATCTCCTCCTTGTCCATACCGATGCACGGGCGGAAAACGGGTACGCTCACGGCGCTGTTTGTGACGTTTAACGCGTCTATCGTCTGCGAGGCGACCTGACCGACGCTCTCGCCGGTGACGAGCGCCTTGCAGTTGCGTTCGTTCGCGATCCGCTCGGCTATCCTCATCATAAAGCGGCGGAGGATCAGCGTGAAATACTCTTCGTCGCAGTTTTTCATAATGGCTTCCTGTATCTTCGTCACCGAGACGGTGTGAAAACAGATCTCGCCGTTGTATTCCGCGAGTATATTCGCAAGATCTTTGACTTTTTCGAGCGCTCTCTCGCTCGTATAAGGGAAAGATTCGAAATGCACGACCTCGAGCTTTACACCGCGGCGGCAGATCATGTGACCGGCGACGGGACTGTCTATGCCGCCCGAGAGCAGGAGCAGGGCTTTTCCGTTTGTCCAGACCGGCATACCGCCCGCGCCTTTTTCCTGAGCGCCGGAAACGTACGCCTTTTCGTCTCTGATCTCGACTCTGATCACAACGTCCGGCTCGTGTACGTCGACTTTGACTGCGTGATACGAAGCGAGCACCGCCGCGCCGACCTCGGCGCAGATCGCCGGAGAGTCGTACGGAAATCTCTTGTCGCTCCGCTTCGCCTCGACCTTGAACGTTTTCGCCCCGGAAAGAAGCTCGGGCGCGAGAGATACCGCGAGAGCTTTTATCTCTTCGATATCCTTTTCGCATTCGTACGCGCGGCATAAAGCTATTACGCCGAAAGTCTTTTTGCAGACTTCATACGCCCCGTCAAGATCGCATTCGTCGGACAAAGGTCTCACGCAGATCGTGCTCTGCGACTTGAAGACCTCGAATTTACCGTAAGGTTTTATTCTGAATCTGATCTGTTTCTGCAGAGTGTTCTCAAAATACGCTCTGTTCGCGCCCTTGAGCGCGATCTCGCCGAATTTCAGTAAAATATCGTAATTCACCGGTTTTATCCTCTTTTCGTTATCATGAATTCATACAGTCTGTTCCCGTGAACCGTCACGTTTACAGCCGACGCGTCCGTACGGGGCGCGAGCCAGCTTTTGACCTCGTCTTCGAGCTTTTCGCCGAACTTCTCGGCGTCTTCCGCCGATTCGAACTGCATCACGAAATCTTTTTCGGAATCCATCGCCGAATCAAGACCCCTTCGCATTATATCGAAGGGATCTTCGCCTTCATATACGAAAGCCCCGCGTTTTGCGTAGTAGCTTTGTCCGAACGTTTCGCATACCGGCAGAGCGCCGAAAACGGAGGAAAGATCATATTCCTCGTAGCTTTCTTTCATCCATTTATCCGGCACGTTGAAGCAGTGAAAATATATTCCGTCAGAGTCCGTACCGGACGTCCTTACGCTCTGCGTAAGATCGACGTTATAAAGCTCCGGTCCGAGCTTTACGAGGTTCCAGGCGTGACCGACGCCGCCGTCCTTCGAACCGGCGGTGACGAGCAGGCACGTGAGGCCCGCCGCTTCGCAAAGCCATTTGAAGCCTCCGCTTATGCCGTCGCATTTGGCGCGCCCGAGCACGAGCGAGCCGTAAGCGGAACCGGCGTGATCGGCATGCTCGTCATAATAACAGTTTTTCGCGATATGCGTGAAAGCCGCCTCTTCTTTTTCATAATCGGACATCTCCGCCGTACGCTCGGTAAATCCGGCGACGGTTTTTTCGACCGAAGCCAGGGCTTTTTCGTATTCGTCCTTTTCCATACCGTATCCGAACGAGATATCTTTGACCTTCCGATCCGATCGCGGTCCGGTAAGGGTGAGAGAATACCTGCCGTTCAGCTGGAACAGCTCCGGTATCTCAAGCGTCGCGACGTTAAAAACGACGGCGATCTGATCCTGCGTGAGACTGCCTTTCACATCATAAATGTTTTCGAAATTCATCACCGCGCGGTAAATGCCGCAAACGTTTTCGAGATAAACGTCGTCAAGCTTTTGCAGAAAGTATTTCTTATCGAACCGCGGTATGATTTTTTCGGCGTCGGCGCGATCAAACGGATCGATAAATCCGATCGCGACGCCGAATACGTTCTTTATCACGCCGCATGAAGAAAAAGCGATGCAGACCGTAAGTAAAATACAGATCAGAGCGATCTTCGGTTTCATCATTTGCACTCCCGGTCGAGCAGGTCGATCAGATACGCGAGAGTGCCGTCTTTGCAGTGGCAGGTCACTATATCCGCCATTTCGACCACCTTCGGCATACCCGACGACGGTACGACCGCCACGTCGGCTTTTTTCAGCATATCGATATCGTTTTCGTAGTCTCCGCAGCAGTAGGTCGTGCAGTCGCCGAGAAATTTTTTCAGATATCTGACCTGGTTGCCTTTCGTCGCCTGCGGATCGAGCAGCTCGAGCAGAGTACGGCACGACATCGACGAGGCGAATCTGCCGGGATAGTTCTCTTTAACGTATTCGTGCGCCGCAAGGACCTCTTCATTCGTGCCGATCAGCACGATCTTGTTCCAGCCGTCGCCGGGCATCCGGTCGAACGGCAGAGTCTGAACGTTTGAAAAGTAGTTTTTCAGATCGTTATATACGGGCGGATTCATTTCGGGGGTGAGAAATCACTTTTTTCTGTTTATACGTATCCCCATATCCGGAAAACGTTCTCTGAATTCGGAAAGAAACGGCAAAGCGAACGAAGTGTCGATACAGATCTCGTTTATTCTCGAATCCGTATCCTTATCGTAAAGATAACTGCCGTTCGCGAGCACCGCCGGCGCGTTTATAAGCTCGAAAAAATCCGGCACGACCGCTTTTACCGCGTATTCGACGCGGCCGGAGGCGAACGTGAAAAGACCGCCCTCGGATTTGAAATATTCGATCGCTTCATTGTTCTTCCGTACGCCCTCGGCAGAGCCGGTATAGGTGCCGTCGACGTCCGTTATTATGACTTTTCCTTTGAATTTCATTTTTCTTTTCCTTTGGTTTATGTTATGCCCAGATCCGCCGCGGCTGTGAGGAGCTTCGATCTGAGACTTGAATTCATCTGACAAAGCGGAGGACGTACCGCCGCGGATATCAGCCCCGCCGCTTCCATCACGGTCTTTATCGGCACGGGATTCGTGTCAAGGGAGAGCGCCTGCAAAAACGGGTAAATGCGGAAAAACGCTTCTTTTGAGCCCTCCGTATCGCCTTTGAAATAAAGATCCGTTATTTTACAGGTGAGGTCGGGCTCGATATTCGACGATACGGAAACGGAGCCTTTCGCGCCGAGGCAGAGAAAATGATATAAAAGCGTATCCGAGCCGCAGAAGAAGCGCAATTCAGGCGCCGCCTGCATCTTTTCCGTGATCCTGCACAGATCCGAAGAGGCTTCTTTATATCCCGCCACGTTTTCGTGCTCCGAAAGCACCGCGAGCGTTTCAGCCGATATATCGACGCCGGTGCGCGACGGCACGTTATAGATCACCACGGGCAGAGGAGAGCCTTCGGCGACGGTAAGAAAGTGGCGGAGAAGCCCTTTCTGCGAGGGTCTGTTGTAATACGGCGCCACGACGAGCGCGAGATCGGCTCCCGCCGAAGCGGCGCGCCTGACAAGCTCGACGGTCTTCTCGGTATCGTTGCAGCCGCAGCCGACGGTAACGGTTTTTTTGCCGCCGAGCGATTTTACGGCTTCTTCGGTAAGTACGTCGCGCTCTTTGCCGTTCACAGTGGGCGATTCTCCGGTAGTGCCGAGCACGACCACGCCGGAGACGCGGCTTTCTTTCTGTATTTCCAAAAGACGTCTGAACGCCGCGAGGTCGATGCCGCCGTAGGAAAAAGGCGTCACGAGAGCCGTATGCACCCCGTCCGGCATCTGACGGAAAGTTTTGTTTATCATATATAATCTCCGTAAAAATTATATTAAAAGTATTGAAAAATTCATCCGGGCGTTGTATAATGATATATACTGCCGATAATATAATATGAACGGAGACGGCGGCAAGTCACCGAAACGATTCTATCACAAATATCTGCGGTTGTCAAGAATAATTGAAACGGAAAAACAAAATGCATTCAGTACACGACTATTATTACGATCTTCCGAAAGAACTCATAGCTCAGAGTCCGTGCGACGTAAGAGACGCGTGCCGCCTCATGGTCGCAGACAGAAAAACGGGAGAGATATCTCATAAGATTTTCAGCGACGTGATCGATCTGCTCGAACCGGGCGACTGCCTCGTCATAAACGACAGCAAGGTCATACCGGCGAGGCTTTACGGCGTGAAGATACGCGGGACGGATTCGCCTGACCCGCCGTCAAACGTCGAATGCCTGCTTTTGCGGCAGAGAGAACTCGATCTCTGGGAATGTATAGTCAAACCGGGCAGAAGACTGAAAACCGGCGCGAAGATAGATTTTTCGGGCATTCTTACAGGCACGGTTACCGACGTGGAAGAGGGAGGAAACCGGCTTATAAGCTTTGATTACGACAATTCGGACGGGCAGACGATATATTCGGTGCTCGACAGAATAGGCAAAATGCCTCTGCCGCCGTACATAACCGAAGCGCTCGACGATAACGAAAAGTATCAGACCGTTTACGCAAACGAGCCCGGCTCCGCCGCCGCTCCGACCGCGGGACTCCATTTCACGGACGAGCTTCTTGAAAAGATCGCCGGTAAAGGCGTGGATATAGTCCG
>CACYEW010000152.1 GCA_902773455.1 uncultured Ruminococcus sp. | reverse complement strand
GTAATTTACTGCCATGATGACACCTCCTATATAAGCAGAATATCATGTATTTGTTAATTTGTCAAGTGAATCTTGATAAATAATGAGAAAATCTTGATAATCACTTCTTACACATGATTGCCTCATTTCGCACACGATTACCCATCTAGCACACGATTTACGGCAGAACAGAAAATGTAGAAAGAAGTCAATTTTGATACAGTTTGATAAAAATCGGTCAAAATAACAAAAAATCAGCCAAAAACGGCTGTTTTAGAGCAAAAAACGGGGATGATACCGACGTATCATCCCCTGTTCTAATATGGTGCGGGCGACAGGGGTCGGTCTCGCGCCTCGACGGCGCTCGGTCTTCCGCGGCTCTTGACCGTCCCCCGGACGGTCAATTCACTCCCGCTCCCCTTCGACCCCTGCATATCGTGTTCGATAAATAACGGGAGGGAAAAATCCCTCCCGTTATTTATGGTGCGGGCGACAGGGGTCGAACCTGCACGAATTAACACCAGCTCCTAAGGCTGGCGCGTCTGCCAATTCCGCCACGCCCGCTGACTTACTTTATTTTACCGCGGAAGTTTGAACGTTTACACCGTTATTTGTTTTATATTCCGACGTTTTGCCGAAATATAACGTGACTTTATCGTATCTGATCGCAAGATAGCCGTTTACCATCTGTCCGGTGTACGTTTTCGTCTCGTTGAAATCGATCTTGCCGTCGTGAACGGTATAAGTCCCTTTTTCGTTTTCAAGCAGTTTCGTGCCGATAAACGAAGAGCATATATACGTTCCGTCGTCTCTTATACTCATTATAACGGTATATTCTTCTTCAAAACCGGTGAAATAATCAGGCATCGAGTACTGTTTTCCGTCTGCGTCCTCGACCATGAACGCGAGCCATATGCCTCTGTATTCCGGCGCCGAGCACGATACGGCGCACGTGAATACGAAAGCGGCGATCAATAATAAAGCCGTTTTTTTCATACCGTTCAGCTTTCTATTATACGTCTGCGGTCTTTTTGCAGCGTGTAAAGGTTGTAATATTTGCCGCGCGCCGCAAGCAGCTGCTCGTGCGTGCCCTGCTCGATTATCTTTCCGTCGGACATCACTATGATATTATCCGCGTGCTGTATCGTCGAAAGACGGTGGGCGACTATTATCATCGTGCCGATGTTCATCATCCGCTCGAGCGAATCCTGAATGAGCTGTTCCGTCTCGGTGTCGATGTTCGCGGTCGCTTCGTCGAGTATCATTATTTTCGGCTTGTAAAGCACGGTACGCGCAAACGATATGAGTTGTCTCTGACCTGCCGAGAAGTTGTTGCCGAATTCTCTTACCTCGTGATCGAGTCCGTCGTCGAGCTTGTCGATGAATTTATCGGCGTTTACGTATCTGCACGCTTCCATTATCTGATCGTCGGTAAGCGTTTCGTCGCGCAGCACGATATTGCTCTTTATCGTTCCGGAGAAGAGAAATACGTTCTGAAGCATCTGACCGAACTGACGGCGCAAAGATGAGATCGTATATTTTCTTATATCGACTCCGTCGAGCAGTATCCTGCCCTTCTGTATGTCGTAGTTTCGGCAGAGAAGCGACAGTATCGTGGTCTTGCCCGAACCCGTCGCGCCGACGAGAGCGACCGTCTGATCGGCTTTGACCTTGAAGCATACGTCTTTAAGGACCCAGTTTTCGTCTTTGTAAGCGAACCACACGTGATCGAATTCTATATCGCCTCTGACCTCGCCCACGTCGACGGCTCCCTCGTAGTCCTTGACGCCTACGGGGATATCGAGTATCGTGAAGATCTTCTCGGACGACGCGAACGCCGACTGAAGCATATTGAACTGCTCGGCGAGCTGCTGAATCGGGTTGAAGAACTTCGAAATATACATGTAAAACGTTACGAGTATCTCGCTCGTGATCGCAGTGCCGAGAAACGTCGTATCCTTTATTTTGCCCGACGCCGAGAGATAGAGCAGAACGAGCACGCTCGAGATATAGAGCATATACACGACCGGACGGAAGATACCGAAGACGAAGATCTGCTCGCCCTTAGCTTTGCCGAGGCCGGTGTTTTTGACGTCGAAATCGTGTTTTTTGGACTTCTGTTTGCCGAAGATCCTTATTATCTTCATACCGGAGAGGTTTTCGGAAAGGAACGTGTTTATATCGGTCGTTCTGTCCTTGACGCGTCTGTATGCGCGGCGGGAGAATTTTCTGAATATTACCGTGAAAAGGATAATGAACGGTATGAAGCACATGACCATGAGCGTCAGCTCAAGGTTTACCGCGAACATGGCGACGAGTATGCCGACGACTATCAGAGCGTTTTTGGTGAGGTTCACCATGATATGCGTGAACATCATGGAAACGGCGTTCGCGTCGTTTGAGACCCTCGTCACGAGCTTGCCCGTGGGTATTTCCGAAAACTGCTGATGCGAGAGCTTTTCAATGTGCTCGAACGTGTCGAAACGTATTGCCGAAACGATCTTCTGACCGGTCTTCTGCATAAGTATCGACTGGGCGTACGTACAGACGAGAGATACGATCAGAACTCCGGCGTACGCGATTATCAGCGAAACGAGCTGATACATTTCAAAATCTTCTTTGATTATGCCGGTTATATTGCCGACGAGAAGCGGCGAGACGATCTCATACGCTATCGAGAATATCATCAGACCGAATACGGCGGCGAATTCTTTTTTATAGGGTTTTGCATAGCGAAGAAGCCGTTTGATTATCTCGGAATCCTTCATATTGCGCTCGAAGCCGATCGCTTCTTTCTTGTCCTTCATCAGAACGTAAGCGATTATGAACGCGACCGCGAACGTGCTTATCGCCGCGCCTATAACGAGCAGAGGATAATATTCATGCATTGTCGTCGCCTCCTTCCTCGTCTTCGAGGCGTTGAAGCTCTACCGTTTTTCTGTACTCGCGGCACGTTTCGTAAAGCTCTTCGTGGGTGCCGAAGCCGATGACCGTGCCGTCTTCTATCATCATTATTTTATCCATATCCTTGACCGTGCTGACGCGGTGGGCTATGAGTATCGTCGTTTTGCCTTTTCTGCCCGTTCTGAGCGATTCGAGTATCTTACGCTCGGTGCCGGTGTCGACCGCCGAGACCGAATCGTCCATAACGAGGATCGGAGCGTTTTTCAGAAGCGCCCTCGCTATCGATATACGCTGCTTCTGACCGCCCGATACGGTCACGCCGCGCTCGCCGAGCACGGTCTTGTACCCGTCCGGAAAGGCGGTGATATCGCCGTGGACGTCCGACGCCTCCGCCGCTTCGGCTACGAGATCGTGATCCGCTTCATCCTGCGAGAAGGCTATGTTGTTTTCTATCGTATCGCTGAACAGGAAGTTATCCTGCGGAACGTACGCGATGTTTGACAAAAGCTCTTTGATCGGTATCGTGTTCACGTCGCGCCCGTCGATGAAGAGCATACCGTCGTCGACGTTGTAAGTTCTGAGAATCAGATCTGCGACCGTCGTTTTGCCGGAGCCGGTCTTGCCGATCACGCCGACGTGCTCGCCCGCTTTTATGTAAAACGATACGTTTGAAAGCGCGTCTATATCGGATTCGGGATATCTGAACGTGAGATTGCGCATCTCTATCGAGCCTTCGACCGTGCCGATCTCGCTGACGTCGGCGTTATCCTTCACGTCGGTCTCGGTGTCGAGCAGATTGCCGATACGCTTGAGCGAAGCCTTGCCGCGGGAGTGCATGTCTATAAGCTCCGATACTGCCATTATCGGCCAAATTATCGAGGTGAAATATCCGATGAATTCGACCATCAGACCGACGTCGAATATCTTTTCGTGAGCGAGATAACCGCCGTAGCCGAAGATTATGCAGAGCACCGACTCGACGAACAGCGTGACGAAGATACGCAAAAGCACCGCCGTGCGTACGAAGCTGACGTTAGCATCCTCGTTCTGACGGTTGAGCTTCGAAAATTCTTTGAGCTCGGCTTTTTCGCGTACGAACGCTTTTATTACCGAAATGCCGGAGAAGCTCTCCTGCGCGTAGTCGGAAATGTTCGAAAACGCCTCCTGCCGCTTGTCCCATTTCTTCGTCATTTTCTTGCCGACGACCGTGCCGATGGCGAACAGAAAGATCATCGGCAAAAGCGAAAGAAGCGTCAGAACGACGTTCATCCGCAGCATTTTGTAAAGAGAAAGTCCGCCGAGAACGACCGCGTCGGCTACCATGAGAACGCCGTCGCCGAAGCATTCCTGCACGGTCTCGAGGTCGTTTGTGAAAAGCGACATCATACCGCCGACTTTGTTTTTGTTGTAAAACTGCTGAGAAAGCTCCTTGCAGCGATCGAACATACGGCTGCGCAGATCCGTCTCCATGCGTATGGCGGAGCCGAAGAAGCATATACGCCATAAAAATCTGCCTATGATCAGAGCGAAAATGACGAACAGGAGCGGTCTGCATATCTGATCGAGCAGAAAATTCATATCGAACGGGACTTCCGTACCGTCCGCAAGCGTGCCGATACCTTTGTTTATGCCGTTTACGGTGAGCTTGTAAAGTTCCGGCACCTTCAGCTGCAGCCAGTCGACCAGAACGAGCGAAACGATGCCGAGCAGAAGCATCGGGCTGTATTTCAGGTAATATTTATTTATGTGTTTTCCGAATATCATGATCTATTCCTTTCGCCCGCCGCCGGGACCTGCAGAATAAGGATTTTTGTTTTCTTTGGGCGTCTCGTCGGAGTTGCCGAGGCGTATCATACCGCCGATGAAATGCACGTAAAGCCGTACTCCGACGACGAATAACGCGAACGCTCCGACGAACCACCAGATCGAAATACCGAAAGCAAAGTGGCATATGAGAAGTATCCACGCCGGTATGCTCCATTGCCAGTGAAAGAGCAGACTCAGAAAAAAGAATAATAAGTATCTTAAAAATTTCATTTTATACACCGCCGAATTACTCCCTATTATACTTATATTTCGTCAAAAGTCAATAGAAAATGGAAATAAAGCGTACGCACCCGGCATAAAAACGGAAAAAATTTCAAAATTTCTCTTGACAAAACGCAGGATGCGTGTTATACTGCAACTGTACTAACCGATATAGTACAGTTAGGAAGGAGACGGAAATGTTTCAGATCGATCCATTGTCGAAAATACCGATATACGAACAGATAATAAATCAGCTCGAGCGGTTCGTCATATCGGGCGCGCTTTCATCAGGCGACCCTTTGCCGTCGGTACGCAGTCTTTCGGTAAGCCTCAAAGCAAATCCGAATACGATACAGAAGGCTTACGCCGAGCTTGACAGCCGCGGCGTCATATGCTCGGTGCCGGGCAAAGGATGTTTTGTCTGCGAGGGCGCCGCGGAGATATTGAAGAGCAGAGAAAAGAGCCGCCTCGAAGAGCTGACGCGGCTGTGCGAGGAACTGCGCGCCGCCGGAGTCACCGAGGAAGAAATGACCGCGGCGTTGAAAAGGGCTTTTGACAAACGGGAGGGAGAATAAAATGATAGAAATAAAAGAAATAACGAAAAAATTCGCAGATAAAACGGCGATAGACAAACTTAGCTGCACGGTCAAAAACGGCTGTATATACGGCCTTGTCGGCGCGAACGGCTCGGGCAAATCTACGCTTCTGCGTACGGTCTGCGGCATTTACAAGCCCGAATCGGGGCACGTGCTGATCGACGGTGCGCCCGTCTGGGAAAACGCGGAGGCGAAAGCGAAGATCGCGTTCGTTTCCGACGAACCGTATTTCCCCTCCGGCGCGACGCTTTCGCGGATGATGAAACTGTACGGCTCTCTTTTCCCGGATTTTGACCGCGAAAAATTCAAAAAACTCGCCTCGGCGTTTTCACTCGATCTTAAAAAGCGCGTCAGCGCGTTCTCGAAAGGTATGCGCCGCCAGGCGGCGACCGCGCTCGCGCTCTCGCGAAAAGCCGATTATATGCTCTTTGACGAGACGTTCGACGGGCTCGATCCGATAGCGCGCGGCTACGTCAAAAATCTCATCTCCGAAGAGGTGATGAGCCGCGGCGCGGCCGCGGTCATAACGTCGCATTCCTTACGCGAACTCGAAGATACCTGCGACCAGCTCGCGCTGCTTCATAACGGAGGGCTCGTGCTCGAAAGCGATATCGCGGACCTTAAAACAACTAAATTCAAGGTGCAGATCGCGTTTTCGGGCGAGTACGACAGAAGCCTTTTCGGCGGTATCGACGTGCTTCATTATGAAAAACACGGCGCGGTCTGCAACATGATAGTGCAGGGCGACAGGGACGAAACGGAGAAGAAACTGAAGGCGCTGCAGCCGCTTCTGCTCGACGTACTTCCGCTTTCGCTTGAAGAAGTTTTCACATACGAAGCCGAAGCGCTCGGCTACGCGTTTTCGACCGAAGACAAGGAGGAAACGAAATGAAAAAGATCATAGATAAAGGGCTTTACGCCGAAGGCCTGCGGCAGACTCGTACGCTTACGGTCGTATTCACGGTCCTTTTGATATTCGCGCTGACGTCGTCAGTCGTATCAAATATCAAGCCGGGTATGATCACGAATATAGCGCAAAACCTGCTTTATCCGTGGTTTGCATTGATGGTCATTATCGCCGCGCCGGTATTGACGTTCAGTCTTTTCTCGTTCTTGTCAGACAGAAGCAGATCGGATTTTTACCACAGTCTGCCGCATAAAAGATCGACCGTGTTTTTCAGTTATCTGCTTGCGCTCATAACGCAGTTTGCCGTGATGCTTTCGGCGGCGGGATCGTTTGCAGCTTTATTCATCACGGCGGCGATCAATTATTTTAACTCCTCAGAGGTTTTATACGGATCGGCTTCTTACGTATTGCTCCTTGTTCCGTGTTTTTTAGCCGCGGCGATGTTGTGCTGCGGCGCGGCGCTGATCGCCCGCTCGGCTTCCGGCACGGCGTTCAACTCTGCCGTGCTTTACGCCGCGATAATGTTCGTGCCGGGACTGTTTCTTATGATATTCAGTTCCACTGTGCGTCAGATGCTCCCAGGAGCGATAGTCGGCGTGAACACGTTCGACACGCATCTGAACATACCGGTCGGCGCCCTTACGGGCATATTTACGAGCAGCAAGACTCCATGGCTGAGCGTGCCGTCGGCGATATATACCCTGTCGTTTGCGGTTCTGTATATCGCGGCGGCGGCGCTGATATTCTGCAAAAAGAAAAGCGAGACGGCAGCCGATCCCGCGCCGTCGAAGGCGATAAGAAACGTTTATTACGTGCTTGTCTTCTGCTCGGTATCGATATTCATAACGACCTATTTTACAAAAGACCTGACGCTCCGTTCTTTCGGCAGATCACCCAGTATGAATTTTACGGTATATTGTATACTGTACGCGGCGGCGCTGCTTCTGTTCGCAATATACGCGCTGATAACGACAAAAAGCTGGAGAGGGCTTCTGCACGCTCTGCCCGCGCTCGGCGTCGGTATAGTTCTGAACGGCGTGCTCGCTCTTTCGCTTTACGGCGGCGTGATCTCCGAACTGAATTTCACGCCGGATCCCGAAGAGGTGGAATGGGTGGCGGCTGTACGCAGCGAAAAAGCCTATGATCACAGCGGTTACGGGATAGTCACGCCGACAGATCTTTTGCTTTTCGACGGCGAAAAATACCGTTTGACGGACGAAGCGTTCAAAGAAGAAATCTGCCGCGGGCTTTCTGAGTATATGGAGGATTATAAAACGGGAACGCTGAATATTCAGGGTGGCGGTTATGCGGTGAATTACGTCATCAAAACAAAGACCGCAAAAAAGACGCGGGCGATCAAT
This sequence comes from uncultured Ruminococcus sp., assembly GCA_902773455.1. GTDB lineage: Bacteria > Bacillota > Clostridia > Oscillospirales > CAG-272 > UBA1248. The sequence continues at coordinate 3,180 of CACYEW010000152.1, read as the reverse complement.
CTGATCGGTATTGATCAGGCGGCGCTCGAATCGGCTCTTATGCGCAGCGAAGAGTTTTGCCGCGATCTGACGACTATGCCGGAGCCTGCCGGCCACGCGGCGCATATCTATAACAAAAATGCAAGCGCCGAGCTGTCTGACGCGTCGGATATATTCGATGCTCTGAGAGAAGAACTTAAGACTGTCGGCGCGGCGGAGTTCTACGAGTGGAACAACAGACATAAAAGCCCGATAGAGAAAAGGGATATGCTGTGCATCTCTTATAAGATACGGCACGGCGGCACCGAATACAACATGATCATCTGCACCGCCGAAGAAATGCTGCCGAAAACGTATGCTCTGGCAAAGAAAAAACTGCCCGAGGTAAGCGCCGACGCGGAGGAATTTGAAAGACGGTACGGTGAAGCGAAGTCGATCCGTCTGTACGTTGACGCATACGATTCATTCGCAAGCTATGAGCTGACGGCGCCGGGAGAAGATGCCGATAAGGTTTACGATATCATCGGACAGCTCTGTCCCGGCAGATTCAAATCCGGCTCGTTCAAATACGACCTTTGGATCGTCATAGATCAAAACGAAGAATGGCATGATATTTCTTACAGTTTCGGCATAGAGATACTCGACGGAAGCAGCCTCGAGGAAAAACTCATACAGCTCGGTTTTACTGTGATACCGTTAAGTTATACGGAGTAAAGGCAATGAAAAAAATCTTCAGTAAAGGTCTGTACGCTGAAGGGCTGAGGCAGACGCGCATGATGACGGTGATATTTACAGCCGTGCTCATATTCGGTCTTGCGGCGTACGCTGCGGGATGCGCCTCATCCAGCGCGGATATGATCGTTGATTATGTCGACGCCGTTGAATTGGACGGCGGATCAAGTATTTCCGCCGCCATTATCGCGGTATGGTTCGCGCTGATCGTTATGATCGCGGCGCCGGTCATCACTTTCCGCCTCTTCTCGTTTTTATCGGGCAGAAGCGAGTCGGATTTTTATCACAGTCTGCCTTATAAAAGATCGACGGTGTTTTTAAGTTATACCGCGGCTCTTATAACGCAGTTCGCCGTTATGCTCGCGTCGGCGGGCGCTTCGCTCGTACTGCTATTCGCCGTTTTCGACAGATCTGCCAAACTAAACGTCATGTATGATATGTGGCAGCCGGCGTTCGGAGAATACTCTTACCTTTACGGCGCCGGCGCGGCTCCTTATCTGCTTTATCTCACGCTCTGCTTTTTCGCGGCGGCGCTTTTATGCTGCGGCGCGGCTCTGATCGGCAGATGCGCTTCCGGTACGGCGTTCAATTCTTCAATACTGTATATATCGGTACTGCTGATACCGCGCCTGGTTATCGCGTCCGCTTACACTGCGTTTGCCGATCTTGTCCCGCCCGCGGTCGTCGCCGGCAGATTTACGGAGATATTTTTGCAGGATACGAATATCAACATACCGGTCAGCGCCGTCATAAACGCCGGCGTGACAAATATGATCGACGTCTCGACCCATTGGCTGAGCGTGCGGTCGGTAATATATACCGCCGTTCTGGCCATTATTTATATCGCGCTCTCGGCTTTGATATTCGTTAAGAAAAAAAGCGAAGCTGCGTCCGATCCGGCGCCGTCGAAACCTCTGCGCTTCGTATATTCCGTGCTCGTCTTCTGTTCCGTCTCGTTTCTTGCCACGGCTTACCTCTGGCATGATAAGATGAGACTGATCCGGTATAACGACCCGGCGGATCTATTGCCTATAGAACCGCGGTACTTTATTTTCTACGCGGTCGCGCTCGTCATATTTCTTATCTACGTGCTGATAACGACGAAAAAATGGAGCGGTATCGTAAGGGCGCTGCCGGCGCTCGGCGTCGGTATTTTACTCAACGCCGCTCTCGCGGCGTCCGTATGGGGTTTTTCCGAGGCGGAAATAAACTTTATCCCGACCTCCGAAGACGTGCAGTGGATATCGGTTTGCGGGGATCCCGACGAAGGATCATACGAAAGAAACGGCGTATCAGCATACGACCTTGCGCTGATGAGCGGCGAAAAATACCGCATAACCGATAAAGAAGCGATAAAGACCGTATGCAAACGGCTGTCGGAATATATGGACGATTATCTCGAGCGCGACCAGTTTCCAACAAGCTACATTGACGGAAGGAAGCTCACCGTTCGCAAGGTCGTGATAAAAACTGCGAGTGCGAAAAAAACGCGGCTCATCTATCTGTCCGATGATGAGCTGTCGGTCATCGAATCGGCTCTTCTGCAAAACGACGGATTCCGCGGCGATCTGGCGTCTCTGCCCGCGATGTGCGGCGATACGGTCGACGTGAACGGCGAGGCGTTACGGGCGTCGCTGCCCACTTCGTCCGAGATAATAAAAACTCTTGAAGCGGAGATGAAGACGGTCGATGGCGAAGAATTCTTAAAACAAAACAAAGCATATATCCGCGCAAGCGCAAGTGACCGTCTCTGCGTCGTATCGTATAACGTGAAGCGCGGCGGTACGGTGCTGAGATTTAAGATACCCGTTTCTCAGAAACTGACGCCGAAAACTTACGCGCTGATCGCCCCGACTGACGCGTACGATAACGACGCGCTGACGCTCGACCGTATGCTCGCCATGACCGATAAAGAATGCGCTAAAAGCGGCATAGAGAAGATCGAAGTCGTCATGAGAAGTATGTGGGATATGAAGCGCGAACTGCCGGGAGGAGATTCGCTTAAGAGCAGCCTTGAGACGCTTCGTGAAATATCCGCCGCTCTTATACCGTGGAGAAGCAAACCGAGCACAGACAGATCTGCGGTCGAGATCAGAGTCGAATACGAAGACAAAGAAAGACCGGTCTCCGTGTTCACGTTCGGCTCCGATACGCTCGACCTTACTCATCTGCGGCGTCAGCTCGAAGGACTCGGATTCTGACAAAGATAAAAAAAGCGAAAAAGAGCTGTTTGACATCCGCCTGTAACGCGGCGGTGCCGAACGGCTCTTTTGTTATACCGCAAACGCGTTTTATGCGCAATTTTGCATATTCGTTAATAAATTTTTTATAATAAAGTATTGACAAAACCGGCGAACCGTGATATAATATCGTTCGATTGTGTATACGAATAATCAATACTGTTTTTGAGACGAAAGGGCAAAAGCGATGGACCCCGACAGTAAAAACGCGGAGATACTCGCGGTAGGG
>CACYEW010000151.1 GCA_902773455.1 uncultured Ruminococcus sp. | reverse complement strand
CGCCCACGGCTTCGACGGCGCCGTTATGATACCGAACTGCGACAAAAACGTTCCGGGCCTGCTCATGGCGGCGGCGAGGGTGAATATCCCGACGGTATTCGTCAGCGGCGGTCCGATGCTCGCGGGGCGTCTCGATGGCAGAAAGACGTGCCTTTCCGATATGTTCGAGGCGGTCGGCGCGTATTCCGCGGGAAAGATCGACGGTGAAAAACTCAGAGAGTATGAAGAAAGCGCCTGCCCGTCGTGCGGATCGTGCTCGGGTATGTATACCGCGAATTCGATGAACTGCCTGACCGAGGTGCTCGGTATGGCGCTCTCCGGCAACGGCACCGTTCCCGCCGTTTATTCAAAGCGCGTCGAGCTTGCGAAACGCACGGGTATGCAGATCGTTGAGCTTGTCAAAAAGAACATAAGACCGCGCGATATCATGACCGCGGCGGCGATCAGAAACGCGCTGACCGCAGATATGGCGCTCGGCTGTTCGACGAACAGTATGCTCCACCTGCCGGCGATAGCGAACGAATGCGGCGTGCCGTTCTCGCTCGATCTTGCAAACGAAGTGAGCGGGAAAACTCCGAACCTCTGCCACCTCGCTCCCGCGGGTCCGACGTTCATGGAAGACCTTGAAGAAGCGGGCGGAGTATACGCCGTGCTTTCGGAGCTGAACAAAGCCGGACTGATCGATCCGTCCGTACTGACCGTGACGGGCAAAACGCTCGGCGAAAATATCAAAAACGCGAAGAACAAAAATACTTCCGTAATAAGACCGATAGAAGAGCCGTACAGCAGGACCGGCGGCATAGCCGTGCTCCGCGGCAACCTCGCTCCGGACGGATGCGTCGTCAAACGCAGCGCCGTGGCGCCCGAAATGCTCGTTCATAAGGGCAGAGCGAGAGTCTACGACAGCGAAGAAGAAGCGATCGCCGCGATATACGGAGGAAAAATAGAAAAAGGCGACGTTATCGTCATCAGATACGAAGGTCCGGCGGGCGGTCCCGGTATGAGAGAGATGCTCTCGCCGACCTCCGCGATAGCCGGTATGGGGCTTGACAAAGACGTCGCGCTCATCACCGACGGCAGATTTTCGGGCGCCACGAGAGGCGCCTGCATCGGTCATATTTCGCCGGAAGCCGTTTCCGGTGGAACGATAGCCTACGTCGAAGAGGGCGATATCATATCGATAAACATACCCGAATATTCGATCACGCTCGAGGTATCCGATAACGAGCTTGAAGAGAGAAAGAAGAGAATAACGCCGAAAGCGCCGAACGCCGTGAAGGGCGCTCTCGCGCGCTACGCCGCGCAGGTCAGCTCCGCCGACCGCGGCGCGATAATAAACGAATTCAAGGGCTGATCATGAACGGTAAGGACGTATACAATATCGCGGTAAGGCTGAATTCGCTCACGGTATTCCGCAAACTGCTTGAAAAAGCTCCGCTTTCACAGCTTCTCGCGCTTCTTGAAAGCGGCGGAGATACGTTGGAAAAAGCGGGACTTTACGCCGATCTCGTATATTCGCTTTCGGGCGACGGCTTCGATTTTTCAAAGGCTCTCTGCCGTGCGGTATTTGAAGACGAAAACGAATACGTAAAACGCGAAGCTTCGGGCAGACCGGTGCCGGATGTGATGAAGCGCAACGCCGAAAAGGATCTCGGGCTGTTATCGTATCTGTGCAAAGAAGCGCAGAACATCTGCAAAGCCGCGGTCGCGGACGGATACGACGCGCCGGAATTTTGCAGTGAGAGCGTAGATCTTGTAAAGGAATACGAAAAAAGAGTAAAGAACGTACGCAAATGCGGTTACGGACTTTTCTCGTCGGCTTCGATGTTCCGCGTCGACGGCGGAAGGATCGTACCGGTCGGATCGGCTGACTCCGTTACCGAAGACCGCCTTTTCGGGTACGAAGACGAGAGAAAACAGCTCTGCGGCAATATCGAAGCCCTGCTCGACGGCATACCCGCGTCGAATATGCTTTTATACGGCGACGCCGGCACGGGCAAATCCTCGGCGGTCAAAGCCTGCGTAAACAAATACGCGAAAAGAGGGTTGAGACTTATCGAGCTTCGCAAGGATCAGCTCCTTACGCTGCCGTCGGTCGTTGAGAGACTGCGTGACGATCCGCTGAAATTCATCATATTCATCGACGATCTGTCGTTTACGAAAAACGACGACAGCTTCGGAATGCTCAAAGCCGCGCTCGAAGGCTCCGCTTCTGCGGCGACGGAAAACGCCGTTATCTGCGCGACGAGCAACCGCCGCCATATCGTGAAAGAGAGCTTCTCCGACAGAGAGGGCGACGACGTGCATATAAACGACACCGTGCAGGAGCTTATGTCGCTTTCGGACAGGTTCGGACTTCAGATATATTTCAAAAAGCCCGATAAGGCATTGTATCTGCACATCGTTCACTGCCTGTGCGGCATATACGGACTTGACGTCGACGAAAACACGGATACGAAAGCCGAAGCGTTCGCGCTCGGCAAAGGCGGCAGATCGCCGCGCACGGCTGAGCAGTTCGTAAAAACGGAAGTAATAAAACGGGGAACGAAATGAAAAATACGGATAAATACGAAAGACAGTTCTTTGCGGTAAAACCGAAAAAAAGAACGTGGATCGAAAAAGAATATATCGATAAAGCTCCGGCGTGGTGCTCGGTCGATCTGCGCGACGGCAACCAGGCGCTTACCGTGCCGATGAGCCTTGACGAGAAGCTCGCCTTTTTCCGTGCGCTCTGCGAAACGGGCTTCAAGGAGATAGAAGTCGGTTTTCCCGCCGCGTCGGAGACGGAATACACGTTTTTACGCACGCTGATAAACAATAAGCTCATACCGTCGGACGTCGCCGTTCAGGTGCTCACGCAGAGCAGGGAGCATATCATAAGAAAAACGTACGAGTCGCTTCGCGGCTGTGAAAACGCGATAGTGCATCTGTATAATTCCACCTCGAAAGCTCAGCGCGAGCAGGTATTTCATAAATCAAAAGAAGAGATCAAAAAGATAGCGACCGACGGGGCGAAAATGTGCCTTGACGCCGAAAAGGAATTCAAAGCGAAATACCGCTACGAGTATTCGCCCGAATCGTTCACAGGCACCGAACCGGACTACGCGCTCGAGGTCTGCAACGCCGTGCTCGATATATGGAAGCCGACGCCGGAGCGTAAGGTGATCATAAATCTGCCGGTCACGGTAGAGCTCTCGTCTCCGCACGTTTACGCGGATATAATCGAATATTTCTGTGAAAACATAAAATACAGGGATTCCGTCGTCATATCGCTTCATCCGCATAACGACAGAGGCTGCGCCGTAGCCGATTCGGAGCTCGGACTGCTCGCCGGAGCGGACAGGATAGAAGGCACGCTTTTCGGCAACGGCGAACGCACGGGCAACGTCGATATAATCACGCTCGCGCTCAATATGTACTCGCAGGGCGTCGATCCGGGGCTCGATTTTTCCGATCTGCCGGAGCTCGGAGCGCTTTACGAAAAGACGTCGAGAATGCAGATATACGAACGCCAGCCGTATTCGGGCAGACTCGTTTTCGCCGCGTTTTCCGGCTCGCATCAGGACGCGATAGCCAAAGCGATGAAATACAGAGCCGAAAACAAAACGTATAAATGGAACGTGCCGTATCTGCCGCTCGATCCGAAGGATATAGGCAGAGAATACGAGACGGACGTCATACGCATAAACTCGCAGTCCGGCAAGGGCGGCATAGGTTATCTGCTCGAGCGGAATTTCGGCTACGTCATGCCGCCTTTGATGCGCGAGGACGTGAGCTATACGGTCAAAGCCGTTTCGGACGAAAATCACGCCCAGCTCTCTGCCGAGCAGGTGCATTCGGTATTCTCCGATATTTACGTCAACGTCAACGCGCCGTTAAAACTTGAAGACTGCAGATTTTCGGGCAAAAAAGGCGCGTCGGTAACCTTGACGGTCGAATATAAAGGTGAAATAAAAACGCTCAAAGCGAAAGGCAACGGCCGCCTCGACGCGGTCAGCAACGCTCTGCGCGAAGGACTCGGAATACGGATCGCCGACCTTACCTACGAAGAGCACGCTCTTGAAAAAGGCTCGACCTCGCAGGCTATTACGTACGTGAGTATCACTGCGGACGGCAAAAAGATCTGGGGCGCCGGGATACACGACGATATCATCCTGTCGTCTGTCAACGCTCTGTTCTCCGCGGTGAACAGGAGTTTGATATAATGCCGCGAAAGCGGCAATTCATGACGCGTCAGCGTTAATTCGTGACGAAGTCAATTCACGATGCGAAGCATCAATTCATGCGCCGTAAGGCGCAATTCATTCATGATCGCGTTTATGAAAAAACGAGTAATTTTAAGAGAAAAAAACAAGCCGGCGGGCGGTGGGGGGGGACCGCGAACCCCCGATACAATGACTTGTATCGGGGAACCCCGGGACGCCGCCGGCGCGACTTGACAGTCGCAAAAATGAACCGTATGCCGAAAATAGAAAGGATAAATGTTTTAAATGAGCAGGAGAAAGCGGAAGAATATCGGTAATACTTCACAAAGCAAGAAGAAATACAAAACAGGAAATATATTCACCATAGTCTTTTTCATATGTATATCTCTTCTCTCTCTTTATATCTTCATCTTTTATAATTCGCTCTATAATAAGGCAAAAACATCGACGCCTTCCGTTATATGCGGAACCGTAGACGATAATTCGGCAAAATTCTGCGACAGCCATCGAATAAAACCGACATTTGAGTTTTATATCGACGGCGTCAGATACTCCGCGCCGACGAAGTGGCTCGCATCATCCGGTAAATCCGTACAGTCGATGCTTGACGAATTGAATTCAAATAGGAACGCAGAGGTAACTTATATTGCTCTGCCATCGGGACCGATACGCTTTTTCAAAGAAGACAAAAATGAGATTATAGGTTTAAAAATTGACGGTACCGAATACCTGGACCCCGGCGAAGGATCGGAAAAACAGATAAGCAATTATAAAGAATCTAAAAATCTCTGTTTGGCCTTGACTGTTTTTATTTGGATTGTTACGGTTATTGCTCTTTGGGCGTTTTTGCCCGATAAGAAAAACGGAGAAAAAATATGAAAATGACGTTGACGCAAAAGATACTCGCCGCGCACGCAGGTCTTGACCGCGTGACCGCGGGACAGTTGATCAAAGCGAAGCTCGATACCGTTCTCGGCAACGATATAACGACTCCGGTCGCGATCAACGAATTTGAAAAAGCGGGCTTTACACGGGTATTCGATACGGACCGCGTGGCGGTGGTCCTCGACCATTTCGTGCCGAACAAGGATATCAAAGCCGCCGAGCAGGCGAAGCGGTGCCGCGATTTCTGCCTTTGCCGCGGCGTGAAGCATTTCTACGACGTCGGCAAAGCCGGCATCGAACACGCGCTTCTGCCGGAGCAGGGCATAGTGACCTCGGGCGACTGCGTTATCGGCGCCGACAGTCATACCTGCACATACGGAGCGCTCTGCGCATTTTCGACGGGCGTCGGCAGTACCGATATGGCGGCGGCGATGGCGACGGGCAAGGCGTGGTTCAAGGTACCGTCGGCGATAAAGGTCGAGCTGACGGGAAAACTCAGCAAAAACTGCTCCGGCAAAGACGTGATACTTACGCTGATCGGCATTACCGGCGTCGACGGAGCGCTTTACAAGAGCCTTGAATTCTGCGGAGAGGGCGTCTCTTCGCTTTCCATGGACGACCGCTTCTGTATCTGCAATATGTGCATAGAGGCGGGCGCGAAAAACGGCATTTTCCCGTTTGACGATAAGACCGCGGAGTATGTCAAAGGCAGAGGCGAACGCGAGCCGAAGATATTCGAAGCCGACGAAGACGCCGAATACGAAAGCGTTATAAAGCTCGATCTCGGCTCGGTCGTGCCGACGGTCAGCTGTCCGCATCTGCCGTCGAACGCAAGACCTGCAAGAGAACTGTCCGGT